>NZ_JBELQE010000016.1:0-79891 GCF_040270385.1 Methylorubrum podarium
TGCGCATCCTGCTCGGCGCGGCGGGGGCGGGCGGGCTGATCGGGCTCGCCACCACCGGTTTCCGCCTCCTCGCCGACGGTTTGCACACCACCCTTGCCGCGGGGCCGGCCCTGTTCCGCTTCGCGACCGGGTTCTCCCCCGCCCTCGTCGGCGTCGGCTATCTCGTCGGGCCCGGTGCCTGCCTCGCCCTGCTCGCCGGCGTGGCCCTGGCCTGGGGCCTCGCGGTGCCGCTGCTCACCGCCTTCGGCGATGGCACCGGCACCGAGGGCGCGGAGGCCGCCGCACGGGCGGTCTGGTCGGAAAAAGTTCGCCTCATCGGCGCGGGCATCATCGCGGTCGGCGCGATCTGGACGGTCGCCTCCCTCGGCCGCTCGATCCTCGGCAGCATCCGCTCCGCCTTCGGCGCCGCGCGGGGCGGCGGGCATGCCCTGCGCCAACTGCCCCGCCAGGAGCGCGACCTGCCGATCACCTGGGTCGCGGGCGCCTCGCTCCTGCTCGCGCTGCCGCTGACATGGCTGTTCTTCCATTTCAGCACCGGCGCCGAACTCGGCGGAATGCGCTTCGCACTGGTGGCCTTCGCCACCCTCTTCACCGTCGGCTTCGGCTTCCTGATGGCGGCGGCCTGCGGCTACCTCGCGGGCCTCCTCGGCTCGTCCTCCAGCCCGATCTCCGGCATCGGGATCCTCACGACGCTGCTCGCGGCGCTGCTGCTGCCGCTGCTCCTCGGCCGCGCCGCCGGACCGGAAGGCGAGCGCTTCGTCGTCGCCGCCGTCCTCCTGCTCTCGGCCATCGTCGTCACCACCGCCTCGATCGCCAACGACAACCTTCAGGATCTCAAGACCGGCCAGCTCGTCGATGCCACCCCCTGGCGGCAGCAGGTGGCGCTGGCGGCCGGCGTCGGCGTCGGGGCTCTGGTGATCGCCCCGCTCCTCGACCTCCTCTACAACGCCTACGGCTTCGTCGGCGCCCTGCCGCGAGAGGGAATGGACGAGGCCTCCGCCCTGCCGGCGCCGCAGGCGGCGCTTATGACCCAGATCGCCGGCGGCATCGTCCGCGGCGAACTGCCCTGGTCGATGGTGGCGACCGGGGGCGGCCTCGGCGCGCTGCTCGTCGCCCTCGAGGCCCGTCTGCGCCGCAGCGGCCGCTCCTTTCCGGCGCTCACCGTCGGGATCGGCATGTACCTGCCGCTGGAGGTGGTCGTGACGATCGCCTTCGGCGGTGTCGTCGGCCGGCTCGCCGCAGGCCGTCTGCGCGGGGCGGACGAGGCGGCGCAAGCGGGGGGACGCCGGCGCGGGGTGCTGCTGGCCTCGGGCTTCCTCGTCGGCGAGAGCGTCGTCGGCGTCCTGCTCGCCGCCGCCGACACGCTGAGCGGCCGCAGCGCCTCCCTCGCCTTCGCCGCGGACGCGCTGGGCGGCGTGGGGCCGTGGCTCGGCCTCGCCGTCTTCCTGCTGGTGCTTGCCGCCTTCTACCGCATCGCGTCGCACACGGACGAGGCAGGACGGCGCGGCGGCTCCTGACCCGTCCTCGATTTCGTCGCGATTGCAGGCCAGCATAACGGCGCGACTGCCCCGTTGCGACGGATTCCATGAACGCCCACGCCCCGTCCCTGCCTCAGCGTCAGAGCCATCTCGACGTCTACCTGCGCGTCCTCAGCGCCCTGATGCTGCGCGATATGCGCAGCCGCTTCGGGGGCAATTACTGGGGCTATCTCGTGCAGGTGCTGTGGCCCTGCGTGCATCTCGGCATCCTCGTCGGTGCCATGACCTTTCGCGGCATCAAATCGCCGATGGGCGATGATCCGATGGTTTTCATCGCTTCAGGCGCGCTTCCGGCCCTTGCGTTTCAGTACATCAGCCGTGAGGTGATGAAAGGCTACATGATTCACAAGCCGCTGACCTATTTCCCACAAGTGAAACGTTTTGACACAATTGTCGCACGGGTTCTCGTCGAGATCGTCAGTAGCTTCTTAGGCGTTTGCCTTGTCTGCATCGTGCTTCTCTGCTTCGGTGTCGATCCTGTACCCGCCGATATGATAACAGCTATCGGAGGTTATTTGACGGCAATCGCGTTGGGGATTGGCGTTGGAACCGTAAATGTCGGAATTTGCTCAGTATTTCCAGGATGGGTTATCGGATATATACTTGTTACTGTCACTCTTTATCTCACGAGCGGTGTATATTTTATGGCTTGCTACATGCCGGATGAAATTTATTACTATATGAAATGGAATCCAATCACACAAATTATAGAGTGGGTCCGCCTCGGCTACGATCCGACGATCCCAGTCCAAGTCGATTATCTTTACCTCTTCGGCTGGGTTTTCGGCAGTCTCACCATCGGATTGCTTATGGAACGCTACGTGGTTCGGGCCCAACAGTGACGGGGGCCGTGCGCCATGATGCGGATCCGAGGTCCGGAAGCCGTCTGACGGCTCCGGCTCTAGCTGGAGCGTATCGCGGTCTGCAGAGAGCCCGCAGCGGTAAAAGAGATGGATCGAAAGGCGGCTCAAAAATTCGGCCAAGCCTCCAAAAAGGGGGTTGAGTCCCGTCCATCCTCCGCTTATAGAACCGCCCATCGCCGACGCACTCAGCGCCGCCGGCGATGCCAGAGACCGGAAACGGTTGCGGCACACATGATGGGGCCTTAGCTCAGCTGGGAGAGCGCTTCCATGGCATGGAAGAGGTCATCGGTTCGATCCCGTTAGGCTCCACCATCTCATCGTTCTCGTCGACGGCCAGCAGTCCCGATGCTGGTCCTGCGGTAAGCCGCAGAATTCGTCCGAGATGATTTTCATCCTCTGAATGCGAATCCGCTGCGCTCGTCTCCTCCCGCGCAGCAGGGACCGCCTGCGCCGGCCGAGAGGCTCGCCGCGAGCTTCCCGTGCGCTGGCGATCCGCCGGCGTCCGACGGGGCGTTTCGCGTTCTCCGAGCCTTACCGGGCCGTCTGCCACGGGTTGATGATGCGGGCGGGAGCCGGCCCCGTCTCGGCGCGGGCCTGACGGTTGAGCGGCTCGATGTCCTCCTGCGGTGCCAGGCGCCGAGCCTTGGCGAGAACTTTTCGAGCCTCGTCGGCCGGCATGGCGCCGTGCGGCAGCATCATCGCCAGCAGCTTGCGCCGGGTCTTCGCATCGATCGTGCGCGCGTTCTTCACGTCCTCGAAGTCGCTCAGGCGGTGACGCGCGGCCTTGGCGCCGCGACCGCGATCCTCGCGCCCCTTGAAGACCTTCGGGCCGTTCGGCATGACCACGATGTCGCCGGGCCGAAGGGTTTCGTCGCGCAGGAGCGCGGCCGTCGGATTCGCCGCAATCGCCTTCGAGTCGACCGGCTGCTTGCCGCTGATCCCGTCGCCCTCATCCTTCGGAAGGGCAACCTTCGGCAGGGCAGCGTAGCGCACCTTGGGTCGGCTCCGCTCCGTCGTGCCCCGGTGGCGCCGCCAGCGGTAGCGCTCGTTCACCTCGCTGCCGCCGCCGTAGGAGGGCACGGCCGGTGCGGGAGCAGGGGCGGGGGCTGCCTGTTGCGGGGCGAAGAGCTGCTGGAAGAGGCCGCCGAGGCCGCCCTCCTGCGCATGCACGCCGGCCACCGTGGAGAGAATAAGCGCGGAGGACGCCAGGACGAGCGCGAGGCGACGTCCGGAGCGGGGCGGGGTCGATGGCATCGACGGCTCCTGAAGCGAGGGGGTCGCGTTCGACCGATGCGCTTTCAACGGAGTCGGATCTTAACAGTTCCGGCGAAAACTTGGCGCGAATGTGGATTTTTCGTGGGCGCTCGATCCGAATACGCTGCCCGAATACGCTGCCGGCGCGATGCTCACGTCCGTGTGAACCGAAAGCCGGGCCAAAGGGTTGCGAAAACAGCGCCGCCGGTCCTGCGGCGGACGGAGCCGATCCTTCGATGCCTACATCCGACCGCGCCGTTCCCGACGCCGCTGCGGGCTCAGCCGGCGATCCCCGCCATCCAGCCCTGTGGACGATGGCCCTGGCGGCGGCGCTCCTCGGTGTCGTCGCCCTGCCGCGCCGATCGGGATCGCCCCCGCACCGTGCGGGCTCGAGCGACGATGCGTCGGGCTCGGCGCGAGAGGAATCGCCCTCGCACGAGGGCGCCGATGCCCACCGGGTCGCGCGGACCGAGCGCGACCGCGGCCGTTCCGCCGACCGGCCGACCGAAGTGCCCGCCGCGGGTTGGATGGATGTCCTCAAGCGGACCTACAAGGATATCGGCGAGAACCGCCTCACCCTCGTCTCGGCGGGCGTGACCTTCTTCGTGCTCCTCGCGATCTTCCCGGCCATCGCGGCCCTGGTCTCCGTCTACGGTCTCGTCGCCGACGTCTCGACCATCAACCAGCAGATCGACGCGCTGCGCGGCGTCCTCCCGTCCGGCGGCGTCGATATCGTCTCCGAGCAGGTGAAGCGACTGACCGAGAAGGGCGATACGGCGCTGGGCCTCACTGCGCTGATCGGCATCGTGCTCTCGATCTGGAGCGCCAATGGCGGCGTCAAACACGTCTTCGACGCGCTCAACCTCGTCTACAACGAGCGGGAACGGCGCGGCTTCTTCAAGCTCAACCTCGTCTCGCTCGCCTTCACCGCCGGCGCGTTGCTCTTCGTCGTGATCGCGCTCGCCGGCATCGTCGCGGTGCCGGTGGCGATCCAGTTCGTCGGGATGTCGGGCGATGCGTGGTGGCTGGCACTGCTGCGCTGGCCGGCGCTGTTCGTCGTGGTGATCCTGATGCTCGCGGTGCTCTACCGCTACGGCCCGAGCCGCGACGCGCCGCGGTGGCGCTGGGTGACGCCGGGCGGATCGCTGGCGGCATTCCTGTGGCTGGCCGGCTCGCTGCTGTTCTCCTGGTACGTTTCGAATTTCGGCAGCTACGACAAGACCTACGGCTCGCTCGGCGCCGCCATCGGTTTCATGACCTGGATTTGGCTCTCGACGACGATCGTGCTGCTCGGCGCGCAGCTCAACGCCGAACTCGAGCATCAGACCGCCAAGGACACGACCGTGGGCGAGGAGAAACCGCTCGGGACCCGCGACGCGCGCATGGCGGACACGGTGGGCGCTGCCGCTTGAGGCCCCGTTCGCCTTCGCTCTGCGGCACCGAGCCAGATCGATGCCGCGATTGGTCCAGCTCTCACCCTCACTGTGAGGTGCGGAGCGAGGTTGCCGTTGCTTCCGGCCGGCCGATGCCACGCAAAAGGGGAGCGGCGAGGCTCTTGCCCCGCCGCTCCCCTCGACGCTCTCTGGACGGAGTTGCTCAGTAGGCCGGGCGGCCGTCGCTCGGGTAAGCGGTGTAGCCGGCCGGGCGGCGGACCGAGCCGGTCACGATGTCGTCCGCCGCGCCCACGGTGCCGCCGACGATGGTGCCGGCTGCGCCGAGCGTCCCGCCGACGATGCTGCCGGCCGTGTTGGTCACGCCGCCGACCACGTTGCCGACGCCGCCGATGAGGCCGCCGCGCTCGCGCACCGGGTCGATATGCGCGCCCCACACATTGAGGGTGCCGTCACGGTTGAAGCTGGCGCTGTCGGACGGAACGCCCTGCGCGAAGCTCGGGGTCGCGGCCAGGCCGAGAGCGAGGGCGAGGGCGGTGGTGATCTTGCTGCGGTTCGTCATGATCGTACCTCTGTCTGTCATGTCGGACGGTTCCGTGCGGGGCCGAAACTGTATTGAAGCTCGTATCGGCCGCTGACCGTCTTCGATGATTAGGATCTGTGCTCGATCTGACTGACGACAATACCCAATTTGTCGCAGTGCAATATCAATATAGTTCAAGGTGATGCCCTTGCGGGCGAAATTTCATGCAGCGACATCGTGCGCGGCAAAAAATTCCTTTTCTTAGAGAGGTTTCCCGCGCCGGCCTCGTCGAGGAGACGTGTCGTGCACGAACGCACATGGGGGCGGGATCCGGCGACTTTCCTCATGCGGCCAGCCCTTCGGTGCGCGATCGGATCGAGTCGATCCCGCTCCCAGTCGCGGCCAGCACGCCGCCAGCCGCGAGGGAAGCCGGGGATCTGCGGCATTTCCCGGCATGGGGGCGATGTCCTGAGGGGGCGAAAATGCTCTATGGATCGGCGCGGCCCGCCTCCGGGCCCCCGTTCGCCGATGGCTGTTCGACCGATGACCGCTGAGACGCAACCGCAACCGGACAAGCCCGTCGGCGCCGACGACCGGGTGATCCTCGTCGACGGCTCGTCGTTCATCTTCCGGGCCTACTTCCAGTCGATCAACCAGGACCAGAAGTACAACACCCGGCCCTCCGACGGCCTGCCCACGGGGGCGGTGCGCCTGTTCTGCACCAAGATCGCGCAGTTTCTCCAGGACGGTGCGGCGGGGGTGAAGCCGACCCATCTCGGTATCGTCTTCGACAAGTCCGAGGGCTCGTTCCGCAAGGAGCTGTTCCCCGACTACAAGGGTCATCGGCCGGACGCGCCCGACGACCTCAAGCGCCAGATGCCGCTGATGCGCGACGCGGTGCGCGCCTTCGGCCTGCACGCGGTGGAACTGGAGCGCTACGAGGCCGACGACCTGATCGCGACCTACGCGCGGCAGGCGGAGGCGCGCGGCGCCGAGGTCATCATCGTGTCCTCCGACAAGGATCTGATGCAGCTCGTCTCGGACAAGATCCGGTTCTACGACTTCGAGTCCGGCGCCAAGGGCAAGCCCGGCTACCGGCCTGAGCGCAACCTCGACCGCGACGCGATCATCGCCAAGTGGGAGGGCCTGTCGCCCGAGCAGATCGGCGACGCGCTGGCGCTGATCGGCGACACCTCGGACAACGTTCCGGGCGTGCCCGGCATCGGCCTGAAGACGGCCGCCGCGCTCATCAAGGAGTACGGCAGCCTGGAGCAGCTCCTGGAGCGGGCCGCCGAGATCAAGCAGCCCAAGCGCCGGGAGACGCTGCTCACCAACATCGATCAGGCCAAGCTCTCGCGCCGCCTCGTGGCGCTCGAGGAGAGCGTGCCGGTCCCGGTGCCGCTCGACGAACTCGGCGTGCCGCAGCCGAACCCGGAAAAGCTCGTCGGCTTCCTGAAGGCGATGGAATTCAACACCCTGACGCGGCGCATCGCCCAGATGCTCCACGTCGATCCGGAGGCGGTGAAGCCCGATCCAGCGCTGCTGCCGGGCGCGCAGCCCCATGCCTACACCAACGCCGCCGGCGGCAGCGACGCGGTGCCGTTCTTCGGCGATGCGGTGCCGGTCGATCCCGAGACCGAGGCCGCGCCGGAGCGGACGGACGGCGCGGCCCCGCCCGAGGCGGGCGAGGCCGATCCCTTCGCCGATCTCGACCTGCCGGATCAGGCACCGAAGAAGAAGCGTGCGCCGACCGAGCCGACGCCCGCGATGCTCGTCGCCGCCCGGGCGGCGGAGGCGGTCAAGCCGTTCGACACCGCCGCCTACGAGACGATCGCCACGGTCGAGCAACTGGAAGCCTGGATCGCCGAGAGCTACGAGGCCGGCGTGATCGCGGTGGATACCGAGACCGACGCCCTCGACGCGGCCAAGGCCGGCCTCGTCGGCGTCTCGCTCGCGACCGCGCCGGGGCGGGCGGCCTACATCCCGCTCGCCCACGTCAAGCCCGAGGTGAAGGGCGGCGACCTGTTCGGTGATGGCGGCGCGGGGGCGGATGCCTCCGACAGGCAACCCGGCCAGATCGACTTCGACACCGCCCTCAAGCTGCTCAAGCCGCTGCTGGAGGATGCCGGCACGCTCAAGGTCGGGCAGAACCTGAAATACGACCTCTCGGTGCTGCACCGCTACGGCATCGACGTGGCGCCCTTCGACGACACGATGCTGATCTCCTACGTGCTCGATGCCGGCAAGGGCGGGCACGGCATGGACGAGCTCGCCCGCCGCCATCTCGGCCACCAGCCGATCACCTTCGCCGACGTCGCCGGTACCGGCCGCGGCAAGGTCACTTTCGACCGCGTGGCGATCGACAAGGCCACCGCCTACGCGGCGGAGGACGCCGACGTCACCTTGCGCCTGTGGCGGATGATGAAGCCCCGCCTCGTCGCCGAGCACCGGGTGACCGTCTACGAGACGCTGGAGCGGCCCCTCGTCCCGGTTCTGGCGCGGATGGAGCGGGCGGGCATCGCCATCGACCGCAACATGCTGAGCCGCCTCTCCGGCGACTTCTCGCAGATCCTGGCGCGGCTCGAAGAAGAGATCCAGGAGGACGCGGGCGAGCGGTTCCAGGTGTCCAGCCCGAAGCAGATCGGCGACGTGCTGTTCGGCAAGATGGGCCTGCCCGGCGCCAAGAAGACGCCCTCGGGCCAATGGGCCACGCCCGCGACCCTGTTGGAGGAACTCGCTCAGGCGGGGCACGACCTCCCGAAAAAGATCCTGAACTGGCGCCAGCTCTCAAAGCTGAAATCGACCTACACCGACTCGCTGCAGGAGCATGCCGACCGCGGCACGAACCGGGTCCACACCTCCTTCGCGCTCGCGGCGACGACGACCGGCCGGCTCTCCTCGTCGGATCCGAACCTGCAGAACATCCCGATCCGCACGGAGGAGGGGAGGCGGATCCGCCGCGCCTTCGTCGCGCCCGAGGGCAAGAAGCTGATCTCGGCCGACTACTCGCAGATCGAGCTGCGCCTGCTCGCCCACATCGCCGACATCCCGCAGCTGCGCGAGGCGTTCGAGCAGGGGCTCGACATTCACGCGGCCACCGCCTCGGCGATGTTCGGCGTGCCGCTCGACCAGATGACCGGCGACCTGCGGCGGCGGGCCAAGACCATCAATTTCGGCATCATCTACGGCATCTCGGCCTTCGGGCTCGCGGACCGCCTCGGCATCGGCCGCGAGGAGGCGTCCGCCTTCATCAAGCAGTATTTCGAGCGCTTTCCGGGCATCCGCGACTACATCGACACCACCAAGCGCTCGTGCCGCGAGAAGGGCTACGTGACGACCCTGTTCGGGCGCGTCTGCCACTACCCGCAGATCCGCTCCAACAACCCGTCCGAGCGGGCGAGCGTGGAGCGGCAGGCCATCAACGCCCCGATCCAGGGCACGGCGGCCGACATCATCCGCCGCGCCATGACGCGGATGGAGGACGCGCTGGAGGCGAAGAAGCTGACCGCGCGGATGCTGCTGCAGGTACACGACGAACTCGTGTTCGAGGTGCCCGACGACGAGGTGGAAGCGACGATCCCGGTGATCGCGCGGGTGATGGAGGAGGCGCCGGCGCCGGCCCTGTCGTTGAGCGTGCCGCTGGTGGTCGAGGCGCGGGCGGCGGGGAACTGGGAAGAGGCGCACTGACCGGCGGTTCGGCTGCGCTGTCACGGCAGTCACGACGGCCCTCATGCTGAGGTGCTGCGCCAGCAGCCTCGAAGCACGCCGCGACGCTTCTCCCGGCGGGCCGGCGCCGTGGGATCGACCGTTCAGGCGTGCTTCGAGGCCGAGCTTGCGCTCGGCGCCTCAGCATGAGGTGCCCTGGGATTGCCGGACCGGGTCGATCAAAAATCGCCCGCCGCGTTGTGCGCGAGGCGGATCGGCTCCGGCAGGCGGTATTTCGGCGAGCAGGCCAGCACCAGATCGACCGCACTCGGAATGTCGGCGAGGTGCCCCGGCGAGATGAACAGCGGGTGCTTGGCCGTACGCGTGCGGACCACGGCGCCGATGGTCTCGCCCCGGTCGATCAGGGGGACGTGCGCGCCCTTCTCCTCGGGCAGGGGCGCGTTGGTGCCGACGAGGCGGGTCTTGCCGACGCCGATGGTCGGGCGCTGCAGCCACAGGCCCATATGGCTGGCGATGCCGATCCGGCGGGGATGGGCCGTGCCCATGCCGTCGAACAGGAACACGTCCGGCTCCGTCCGCAGGCGCCCGAACGCTTCCTCGAGAACCGGCCCCTCGCGAAAGCTCAGCAGGCCGGGGATGTAGGGGAACGGCGTCGGCCGCTCGGCGGTCGCCGTCTCGACGAGGAGAAAGCCGGGAAACGTCACCACGACGACCGCGGCGCGGGAGCGCTCGTTCTTCACGCTGACATCGACCCCGGCGACCAGCCGCACCGCGCCGAGGTCGATCGGCCGATCGGCCTCGATCTCGCCGCGGAGCCGGCGCTGCAGGGCGACCGCCTCGGCCGGCGTCAGGTCCCAGGCATGGCGCGGGTGAAGCTCCATGCCGGGCTCCCCGTCAGTTGGCGAAGCGGAAATGCAGCACGTCGCCGTCCTGCACCACGTAGTCCTTGCCCTCCAGCCGCAGCTTGCCGGCGTCGCGGGCGCCCGCCTCGCCATTCAGCGCGGTGTAGTCCTTGAAGGCGATGGTCTCGGCGCGAATGAACCCCTTCTCGAAGTCGGTGTGGATCACCCCGGCCGCCGCCGGGGCACGGGTGCCCTTGGTGATCGTCCAGGCGCGGGCCTCCTTCGGGCCGACGGTGAAGTAGGTCACGAGGCCGAGGAGGTCGTAGCCGGCGCGGATCACCCGGTTCAGGCCGGGCTCGGTCAGCCCCACCGCCTCCAGGAACTCGGTCTGGTCGGCCAGGGGCATCACCGCGATCTCGCTCTCGATCTTGGCGGAAACGACGACGGCGACGGCGCCCTCCGCCTTCGCCCGGTCGAACACGGCCTGCGACTTCGCATTGCCCTTGTCGGCATCGCCCTCGTCGACGTTGCAGACGTAGAGCACGGGTTTCGCCGTCATCAGGCCGAGCTGCTGGAACAGCCGCTCCTCCTCGACTTTCCGCTCCACGAGCCGGGCCGGCTTGCCCTCGCGCAGGAGCGGCAGGGCGCGGTTGACGAGGTCCAGGAACTCCTTGGCCTCCTTGTCGGAACCCTTGGCGCGCTTCTCGAGCGCCACGACGCGCTTCTCCAGGCTGTCGAGATCGGCGAGCATCAGCTCGGTCTCGATCGTCTCGATGTCGGCGATGGGATCGACCTTGCCCTCGACATGGGTGACGTCGCCGTCCTCGAAGCAGCGCACCACGTGGGCGATGGCATCGACCTCGCGGATGTTGGCGAGGAACTGGTTGCCGAGACCCTCGCCCTTCGACGCGCCGCGCACGAGGCCGGCGATGTCGACGAAGGTCAGCCGCGTCGGAATGATCTCCTTCGAAGAGGCGATCCTGGCGAGTTCATCCAGGCGCGGATCGGGCACGGCGACCTCGCCGACGTTCGGCTCGATGGTGCAGAACGGGTAGTTCGCGGCCTGGGCCGCGGCGGTCTGCGTCAGAGCGTTGAAGAGGGTCGACTTGCCGACGTTCGGCAGGCCGACGATGCCGCATTTGAAGCCCATGTCCCGGTCCTAATGCTCGGTCGCGACGGCCTCAGGGCCGACGATGAAGGGGTTGAGGATGGTGGTCCCGCGGATGGTGCGCCCGTGCTGATAATCCTCCGAAAGGAGGTATCGGCAGCCGGCCCGGTTCGCGGAGGCGAGAACGACGCAATCCCACCACTGAAAGCCGGTTTCGATCCGGAGCGCCCAGGCTTGGCCGACGAGTTCGAGGTCGGTCGTTCCCTGCGAGAACGGATGCAACTCGGTGGTGACGCGTCGCATCTCGATCGGATCCAGGGCAATCTTACCCCGAAGCACCGCGTTCAGGAATTCGCCGAGGATCTGGGGGCTGACGACCAGCGCGTCACGGGACGCGAGATCCGCGAGCCAGGATGCAGCCGCCTGCTGCTTGGCAGGAAAGCGGTCGTCACGAGCGTAGAGGAAGACGTTCGTATCGACGAAGACGAGATCAGTCGTCATCGTAGAATTGCGCCGTCGTCGGAGCCTTCCCGTTCTCGTCGAGAACGTGGAGCGGCGGCCCCGCGAGGAAGCGCTCGATCGCCTCGCTCTGCGTCAGGGACTTGCCGACGCGCTGCTCGACCGCCTCCGCAACGAAGCGGGAAAGGCTCTTGCCGTCGCGCGCGGCGGCAATGCGCGCGCGCTGAAGCAGTGCCTCACTCATCGTCACCGTGACGTTCTTCATGACCGCCTCCACGGTCCATATCCTGTCCTCGTGTTTTCGTGTCAATTCGCGTCGCGCGCGTCCTTCGCCCTCGCCTTGCCGGCCTCGGCGGGCGTCTTCACCGCGTCCCAGCCGCGGCCGGCCATGGCGAGGTGCACCTTGTTCTGGAAGCTCGCATCCTCGCCCGCCGCCAGCAGGGGCGCGTGGTCGGCGGTCGCCCGGCAGAGATCCTCGACCCACGGCTCTTCCGACTTGGCGAAGTCGTTGAGCACGTAAGCGTGCACCAGCGCCTTGTCGCCGGGATGGCCGATGCCGAGGCGGACCCGGCGGTAGTCGTTTCCGCACAGCGCCGTGATCGAGCGCAGGCCGTTATGGCCGGCATTGCCGCCGCCGAGCTTCACCCGCAGCTTGGCCGGCGCGAGGTCGAGTTCGTCGTGCAGCACGATCACGTCGGCGAGCGGGATCTTGAAGAAGCGCTGCGCCTCGCCGACCGAGCGGCCGGATTCGTTCATGAAGGTCTGGGGTTTCAGCAGGATGGCGCGTTCCGTGCCGAGCACGACTTCGGCCGCCTCGCCCTGGAAGCGGCGGCGGAACGGGGCGGCCCGGTGGACGCGGGCGATCTCGTCCACGGCCATGAAGCCGATGTTGTGACGGTTGCGCGCGTAGCGCGCGCCGGGATTTCCCAATCCGACGATGAGCCGCATGCGTGCCCCCGATTCGATGCCCGGCAAATGGAAATGCCCCGGCCGGGCGGCCGGGGCATCGATGGATGCGCGAGAGGCGGGCGCCGTTCGGCGCCCGTCGCGGCTTACTCCTCGGTCTCGTTCTTCTCGGCCGTGGCCTCGGCGTCGGCATCCGCCTTCTCCTCGGCGGCCTCGGCGGACTGCGCCTCGGCGATCGCGGCCTCCTCGGCCTCGACCTCGGCACCGAGCACCGTCGGCGGCAGGAGGTTGGCGACCGTGTCGGTCGGCTCGCCGGTATAGGTACCGGCCGGCAGGCGCAGGTCGGAGGCGTGGATCACGTCGCCGATCTCGCGGCCGGTGAGGTCGACCTCGATCGCGTCCGGGATCTGGTCGGGCGCCACGTCGAGGGAGACCGTGTGCAGCGCGATGTTGAGGGTGCCGCCCTTCTGCTTGATGCCCGGCGCCTTGTCCTCGTTGACGAAGTGGACGGGGACATCGACCGTGACGGTCTGGCCGGCGACGACGCGCAGGAAGTCGACGTGCAGCGGCACGCCGCTGACCGGGTCGAGCTGGAAGTCGCGCGGGATCGCGCGGGTCTTCTTGCCGCCGACGGTGATGTCGAACAGCGTCGTCTTGAAGCCGCCGGCGTAGATCAGCGTGCGGGCGCGGATGAGGTCGACGGCGATGGCTTCGGGGGCTTGGTTGCCGCCGTAGATGACGGCGGGAATCTGGCCCTGGCGACGAACGGCCCGGGCGGCCCCCTTGCCGACCCGGTCGCGTGCCACGGCCTCAAGCGTCTTGGTGGCGCTCATGGCGTGATCCTTTTGTAAAAAGATGGAGCCGGGCCAACGACAAAGGCCGCCCGAAGCGGACGGCCCGACCGTTCCCCAGCGCGCCCGTGCCTCCAAGGGTGTCTCAAGGGCGCGGGCGGGCCATACACGCAACGGCGCCGCGTGGCAACGGCCGGGCGACCGGCGTTATCGGTTCGCCGTCGCCATGCCGCGGCGCGCCTCGGCCTGCTTGCTGGTCTCGTCGAAGTACTTGGTGGCGTCTCCGAGCTGCACCGAGGGCTGGCAGTTCGGGGTGCAGGAATAGGACTCGCGGTCGAGGCCGCGCTGCACCGTGATGATCGAGGCCTGCGGCGCCTGCACGCTGATGGTCGATTCGGCGAGCATCGCACCCTTGCCGTCGAGGGCGATCAGGTTGGTGGTGCCGAAGCTCTTGCCCGTCAGCACCACGACGCCGTTCTTCTGCAGGGTGATGTCGGCGATCATCGGGTTGCCCACCACCACGGTCTGCGTCTTCTCCGGCAGGCGGATCACCTTCGCATTGTCCACCTGGACCGAGACGGCGCCCTGCGGCGCGGGCTCGTTGGCGCGGGCGGGCGCCGTCAGCACGAGGAGCGCGAGGACCGCCGAGACGGTGGGGAGCGGGAAGCGATGAGGGCGCAGGCGGGGCATGAAGGGTCGGTCCGATCGCGCGGAGTGCCGGACTCGCCGCCGGAGTCCGTGCCGTATCCGCGGCACCGATCCGAAGGAGAGGCATCTCCCGTCGCGGTACGGAACAGGAAAGTGATGAAGGAAGCGCTAACCGTATTCGAAGCGGCGGGCATCCGTCGATACGTCGGCGCTTTGCGGACCATTCGAGTGATTGGTGCAATACGTCGTTAACTGATCTTCGCGAACGACCGGCAGGAGGCTTGGTTGGGAGATCGATTTAACCCAAACGCAACGCGTCGGGACTACATCTCGACCTGTCGCCGATCGGGGCCTCTACAGACTTCCGACGGTCGTCCATCGGATTAAAACAAGTGGAGATCATCGTGAAGAACATTGCCAAGCGCTTCATCTCTGATGAGTCCGGCGCGACTGCTATCGAGTACGGCATGGTTGCGACCATGGTCGGTATCGCCGTGATCGGCATCTTCACCACGTTCAAGACCAACCTGTCGACCGCCTTCGCGACGCTCGGCACCGGCCTGAACACGCAGACCACGAAGCTCGGCACCGCGCAGTAATTCTCAAAACTGGGCGACGAGGTTTTCAGGTTATGGCGGATCGCATCCGTCATAACCTGCAATCGCTCGGTCTGGCGGCGCCGAATGATCGACGCCCTGCGCAAGCGCCGTTCTCAGAAGGGATCGGCGCGCCAAGAACAGCGGACTTTCTGCCGAGCCATACCCGGCCGAGCACGCGATCCAAACGACCCGAAGAGCAGGCCGAGCAAGGAATAGTTCCGTGTCGAACATGGCGGCCTATCTCCTTCTGTGCATCCTCTTCCCGTTCCTGATGGCCTACGCCGCCGCCAGCGATCTGTTGACGATGCGCATTTCCAACCGCGTGACCGGCCTCGTCTTCATCGGATTCGTTCTCTATGCCGTCGCGTCCGGCATGGCCTGGTCCGACTTCGCCTGGCACCTTGCGGCCGGTGCGCTGACCCTCGTCATCACCTTCATCCTCTTCGCGCGAGGATGGATCGGAGGCGGCGATGCCAAGCTCGCGGCGAGCACCGCCCTCTGGATCGGCCTCGCGAACCTGCCGGAATATCTGATCCTGGCCTCGATCCTCGGCGGACCCCTGACGCTCTCGATCGTCTCCGCCCGCAAGTACCCGCTGCCGACGTTGGCGCTCAAGTTCCCCTTCGCCGTTCATCTGCACGACGCGAAGACCGGGGTTCCCTACGGCATCGCATTGGCCGCCGCCGCGCTGATGGTGCTGCCGAATTCCGTCGGACTGGAGCAACTCGCCCTGCCTTGATCGAGGGAAGGGTCCAATTGAGCGGGCCGCCGTCGAGGCGGCCTTCGCGTTTTTTGCAGATTTCGGAATTGTGCCGGTCGGGACAGCACCGAAAAGCACGCGGTGACGCTCGGTTAACCCTAACTTGACGAATCCCGGGCAAGTCTCGGAACCGGACGGCGACCAAGCCGTCGCCACGGTTCCACGCTCCCATGAAACCAGCCCGTCTCGCCGTTCTGGGAATCGCGCTCGTCGCGGGCTGCGGTGCTGCCCTGCTGATGCAGGGCGAGAAGGCGCCCGAGCCCGCACCCGTCGCGAAGGTCGAACCCGTCGCGCCCATCCCGATGAGCGAGGTGCTGGTCGCTGCCGCAGAACTGCCCATGGGTCAGACCCTCAAGCCCGAGGATCTGCGCTGGATACCCTGGCCGGAACAGGCGGTCTCCCCAGGCCTGATCGACCGGCGCGCCGCGCCGAAGGGGCTCGAAGACGCGGTCGGCGCGATCATCCGCACCGGTTTCTCGGCCAACGAGCCGATCCGGTCCGAACGCCTCGTCAAGGCCGGCAGCGGCTTCATGTCGGCGATCCTGCCGTCGGGCATGCGGGCGGTGGCGATCACGACCGATACCCGAGGATCGAGCTCGGCCGGCGGCTTCATCCTGCCGAACGATCATGTCGACGTCATCAAGACCAGCAACGAGGGCGCCGAGCAATTCGCCGAGACGCTGCTGACCAATGTGCGCGTGCTCGCCGTCGGCCAGATCGTGCAGGAGAAGAACGGCGCCAACGTCGTGACGGCGGAGACGGCCACCCTGGCTCTCACGCCGAGCCAGGCCGAGACCGTCACGCTGGCGCAGAAGGTCGGGCAGCTCTCGCTCGTCCTGCGCAGCATTCAGGATTCCGCCCGAACCGCCGCCGTCTCCGATGAGACGGACATGCCGACCGAGGGCCCTTTGACCGTCGTGCGATTCGGCGTCGCCAAGCAGCAGCGCCGGTGAGGACAGGACCGATGACGACCCCCTCTCGCTTCCGCGGCTTCGCCCTCTTCCTGCTCTCCGGCGCCTGCCTCGCCTCGGCGTCCCTGTGCGCCTCGGTCCCCGTTCAGGCCAATCCCGCCGCGACTTCGCCGGTGCTGACGATCGGACCGAACGAGGCGGCGGTCTCCCGGCGGGTCGAGCTGAGCAAGGGCCGCTCGCTGATCGTCGATCTGCCCCGTGACGCCAAGGAGGTGTTCGTGGCCAATCCGGCGGTCGCGAACGCGGTCGTCCGCTCCAGCCGCAAGCTGTTCCTGATCGGCATCGACAACGGCGCCACCTCGATCTTCGTGATGGACGCCGAGGGGCGCCAGATCGCGGCGCTCGACGTCACCATCGCCCGCGACATCAATGTCCTGCGGCAGTCCCTGCAGCAGAGCCTGCCCGGCGGCCGGTTCGACGTGAAGGCGGTCGGCGAATCGCTCGTCCTCTCCGGCAGCGTGAGCTCGGCCTCGGAGGCGCAGCAGGCGCTCGACATCGCCAACGCCTTCGTCGGCATCGCCGCCGGCGGAGCATTGGGGACCCGTGGCGCCGTCATCAACAACCTGACGATCCGCAACAAGGATCAGGTGATGATCCGCGTCACCGTGGTCGAGGTGGCGCGCACGGTCCTGAAGCAGTTCGGCATCAACGTCACCGGTAACTGGTCGGCGCTGAATCCGCTCAGTTCCACCGGCAACGTCCTGACGAACAACACGCTGTTTCCGATCACCGGCGCCTACACGCCGGACGGCAACGCCCTGTCCGCCTCGGTCCGCTCCGGCGGAGCCTCGCTCCAGGCGACCTTGCGCGCCTTCGAGCAGGCCGGCGTCTCCCGCATCCTGGCCGAGCCGACGCTGACGGCGATTTCGGGTGAATCGGCCAAGTTCACCGCCGGCGGCGAGATCCCCGTTCCTTCGAACTGCGCCGCAGGTGTTTCCGGCGCGGCCTGTACCGTCGCGCTCGAATTCAAGCCCTACGGCGTCAGCCTCGCCTTCACGCCGATCGTGCTGGCGGAGAACCGCATCTCGATCCGCGTCGCCACCGACGTGACCGAACTCGACCGGCAGAACAGCTACAGCTTCTCCTTCCCCGGCTCCAGCCGGGTCACGCCGGTGCCGGCGACGACGCGGCGCAGCTCCGAGACGACGGTGGAACTCGCCTCCGGCGCCACGATGATGACGGCCGGCCTGATCCAGCAGAAGAACCGGGCCGCGATCGGCGGCCTGCCCGGGCTGATGAACCTCCCGATCCTCGGTGCCCTGTTCCGCTCGCGCGACTACCAGCGCGACGAGACCGAGCTGATGATCATGGTCACGCCCTACATCGCGCAGCCCATGGAGGCGCGGCAGGTCCAGCGGCCGGACGACGGTTTCGTCGACGCGACGGACGGTCAGGCGGTGCTGCTCGGGCGCCTCAACAAGCTCTACGGCACGGTCGGCGGCGGCACCCTCGGGCCGGCCTATCGCGGCCGCGTCGGCTTCATCGCCGACTGACCCCACCCGGAGCCGTTCCCGACCGGACATGGTCGGGAACGGCTCGAAGACCTTGGCTGAACGCGCGCTCCCCCGCCGAGCCGGCATCCATCTCGGCAGGGGACGCTCCCGCAGGATCGACGCTCGATGTCCTCACCCGCTCGCAACCTCGTCTCCCGCGCCCGGCCCGCCGCCGCCGTCGTGCTGGTCGCCGCCGCGCTCGGCGCCTGCCGCGCGGATCGCGTCGCCACCACGGGGTCGACCTACCCGATCGACGTGCGCACGCGGCACCCGATCGTGCTGGCGGATGCCGACCGCAGCCTCGATCTCTTCCCCACCGGGATCGGTCACCTCGATCCGCGCCAGCGCGCGGACCTCGAATCATTCCTCGTGGAGTACCGTCGCTACGGCCGCGGCCTCCTCGTCGTCGAGGTGCCGCGCGGCGTGTCGCCGGCCCTGGCCGGGCCGGTCGAGCGCACCGGCGCAGCGGTTCGCCACTTCGCGGCGGAGATGGGCGTGCCGGCCGGCGGTCTGCGCGTGGTCGCCTACCCCGTCGCCAACCCGACCCTCGCCGCGCCCCTGCGACTGAGCTTCCAGCGGATGCAGGCCAAGGTCGCCGACAAGTGCGGGCTCTGGCCGCGCGACCTCGGCGTCAGCGACCTGCGCTCCGACTGGTCGAACGAGCCGTCGTGGAATCTCGGTTGCGCGATGCAGTCGAACGTCGCGGCGCAGGTCGCCGACCCGATCGATCTCGTGCGCGGCCGGCCCGAGGGCCGCATCGATACGATCCGGCGCACGCAGGACATCGGTCAGCTCCGCGAGGGCAAGGATCCGTCAACCCAATGGCGCCAGGATGGGAAGGCGAACGTCGCCGACGGCGTGAAGACCAAATAGGGCGCCGGACGAGAACGCGGGCACGGCGTTCGCCCTCCGGCGGGTTCTCGACATCCCCCTGTCCGTCACCCTCGGCACACGAATCGGAAACTGCGCATCATGCCGGACACCCACGAGGCCTCAGAGCGGACCATCGCCCCGGTGCCGCGCATCACGATCCAGGCCTTCTGCGAGACGCCGGAGACGGCCGCGATGATCGAGGGCACCGCCTCCGATCGCCGGATGCAGAAGGCCCACGTCAAGGTGCAGATGGGCGGGGGTGCCGCGGCCCTGGAGGCGTACCGGCACGCCCCCACACCCAACGTCATCGTGATCGAGTTCCTGGGCCTCAAGTCGCGCCCGCTCGAATGTCTCGACCAGCTCGCCGAGGTCTGCGACGAGGGCACCAAGGTGCTCGTGATCGGCCACGTCAACGACGTGCTGCTCTACCGGCAATTCATCCAGCGCGGGGTGAGCGAGTACCTGATGGCGCCGGTCGAGCCGGTCGGCATGATCGGTGCGGTCTCCGACCTGTTCTCGGCGCCGGGCGCGAAGCCGGTGGGACGGACCATCGCCGTCTACGGCGCCCGCGGCGGCGTCGGCAGCTCCACCATCGCCCACAACCTCGCCTGGACCGTGGCGCGGGAGCACGGCACCGCCACCGTGATCGCCGACCTCGACGTCGCCTTCGGCACCGCGGGTCTCAACTTCAACCAGGATCCGCCGCAGGGGATCGCCGAGGCGGTGTTCGCGCCCGAGCGCCTGGACGCCAACCTGCTCGACCGGCTGCTCTCGAAATGCGCCGACAACCTGAGCCTGCTCTCGGCCCCGGCCACCCTCGACCGCACCGTCGACCTGACCGAGCCCGCCTTCGACGCGCTCACCGACCTGCTGCGTTCGACCGTGCCCTGCATCGTCCTCGACGTGCCGCATCAATGGTCCGCCTGGACCCGGCGCGTGCTGATCAGCGCCGACGAGATCGTGATCGTCGCCGCGCCGGATCTGGCGGGCCTGCGCAACGTCAAGAACCTGCTCGCGCTGCTGCACCAGCAGCGTCCCAACGATGCGAAGGCCCGGGTCGTCCTCAACGGCGTCGGCATGCCGAAGCGGCCGGAGATCGCGGCCGCCGAGTTCGCCAAGGCGCTCGACGTGCCGCTCCAGACGGTCATCCCCTTCGAACCGGCCCTGTTCGGGACCGCGGCCAACAATGGCCAGATGATCGCCGAGGTGCAGGCCGGCTCGAAGCCCGCGGAGATCTTCTCCGAACTCGCCGCGGCCGTGACCGGCCGGGCCGAGATCCGCCGTGCCAGGGCGAACCTCCTCGAACCGCTGCTCGCCCGGCTGACCCGCAAGAAGGCGTCCTGACGGTGCCCTGCGCTCCCTCCTCTCGAGACTGCTGAAGGCGCGGCGCCATGTTCGGTCGACGCTCCAACGCCGCATCGGCTCCCGCCCCGGCCCCCGCCGCGGCCGGGCCGACGACGGTCGCCCCGCCGGTCCTCCAGCAGGAGGCCGTCCGCGCCCGGCCGGAGCCGCCGCGCGCCTCGGTGCCCCAGGCGCCGCTGCCGAAATCCGACGACTATTTCCGCACGAAGAGCATGATCTTCGGCGCGCTGATCGAGGCCATCGACCTCGCCCAGCTCGCCCGGCTCGAAGGAGAGGCCGCGCGGGAGGAGATCCGCGACATCGTCTCCGAGATCATCGGTCTCAAGAACATCGTGCTGTCGATCGCCGAGCAGGAGGAACTGCTCGACGACATCTGCAACGACGTCCTCGGCTACGGTCCCCTGGAACCGCTGCTGGCCCGCGACGACATCGCCGACGTGATGGTGAACGGCGCCGACCGGACCTTCATCGAGGTCGCCGGCAAGATCCAGCTCACCAACGTCCGCTTCCGCGACAACCAGCAGCTGATGAACATCTGCCAGCGGATCGTCAGCCAGGTCGGCCGGCGCGTGGATGAATCCTCGCCGATCTGCGACGCGCGCCTGCCCGACGGCTCCCGCGTCAACGTCATCGCCCCGCCGCTCGCCATCGACGGGCCGGCGCTGACGATCCGAAAGTTCAAGAAGGACAAGCTCACCCTCGATCAGCTCGTGCGCTTCGGGGCGATCTCGCCGGAAGGCGCGAAGATCCTGCAGATCATCGGCAAGGTCCGCTGCAACGTCGTCATCTCGGGCGGCACCGGCTCGGGCAAGACCACGCTGCTGAACTGCCTGACCGCCTTCATCGAGCACGACGAGCGCGTCATCACCTGCGAGGACGCCGCGGAGCTTCAGCTGCAGCAGCCGCACGTGGTGCGCCTGGAGACCCGGCCGCCGAACCTGGAGGGCCAGGGGCAGGTCACCATGCGCGACCTCGTCAAGAACTGCCTGCGCATGCGTCCCGAGCGCATCATCGTCGGCGAGGTGCGCGGACCGGAGGCCTTCGACCTGCTGCAGGCGATGAACACCGGCCACGACGGCTCGATGGGCACGCTGCACGCCAACTCCCCGCGCGAATGCCTCGCGCGTATCGAGTCGATGATCACCATGGGCGGCTTCTCGCTGCCCTCGCGGACGCTGCGCGAGATGATCACCGGCTCGGTCGACGTCATCATCCAGGCCATGCGCATGCGCGACGGATCCCGGCGCATCACCCACATCACCGAGGTGATGGGGATGGAGGGCGAGGTCATCATCACCCAGGACCTGTTCGTCTACGACGTGCTCGGCGAGGACGCCAACGGGCGCCTGATCGGCCGTCACCGCTCGACCGGGATCGGCCGCCCGCGCTTCTGGGAACGGGCCCGCTACTACGGCGAGGAGCGGGCGCTGGCCGCCGCCCTCGACAGTGCGGCGGAAACGGTGGAGCCGTCGCTGTGAGCGCCTTCAACGCTCCCCTCGCCGCCGGACTCGTGGCGGTCGCCTCGGGCGCGCTCGCCTACGTTTTCCTGATGCCCGCCCTGTCGGGCGAGCGGCGGGCCGAGCAGCGGCGCAAGGCGCTGGGTCAGCCGCGCGCGGTGCTCGCCGAGCGCGGCGCCGCCGCCAGCCGCCGCGAGCAGGTCGCCAAGAGCCTCAAGGAACTGGAGGCCAAGAAGGACAAGACCAAGGTCACCCTCGAACTGCGCATCGCCCGCGCCGGCCTCGATTGGACCCGCAAGAAATACTACGTCGTCTCCGCGATCTCGGCGATCGTCCTCGCACTCGCCGCCTTCCTCGTCTCCCGCAACGTGATCGTCGCGCTGCTCGCCCTGTTCGCGGGCGGGTTCGGCCTGCCCGCCTGGATGCTCAAGCGGATGCAGAAGCGGCGCGTGGCGGCCTTCATTGAGGAACTGCCCAACGCGATGGACGTGGTCGTGCGCGGTCTGCGCTCCGGCATCCCGCTCGGCGATTGCCTGCGCATGATCTCGCGCGAGGCGAAGGAGCCCCTGCGCAGCGAGTTCCGGGTCGCGATCGAGGCGCAGGCGCTCGGCCTGTCGATGGGGGACGCGATCCTGCGCATGTACGAGCGGGTGCCCGTGACCGAGGTGAACTTCTTCGCCATCGTGATCGGCATTCAGCAGAAGGCCGGCGGCAACCTCTCGGAGGCGCTCGGAAACCTCTCGCGGGTGCTGCGCGAGCGCAAGAAGATGGCCGGCAAGATCCAGGCGATGAGCATGGAGGCCAAGGCCTCGGCCGCCATCATCGGCGCCCTTCCGTTCGTCGTCGGAGCGGGCACCTACCTGTCGAGCCCCGATTACACTTCGCTTCTGTGGACGACCTCGGTCGGCAAGATCGCCCTGGTGATCTCCGGGCTGTGGATGCTGGCCGGCGTCCTCGTGATGAAGAAGATGATCAATTTCGACATCTGACGCATCGCATCGCGAGGGCGTCGACGGCGAGCGGGAAGAGACGGCGAGCGGGAAGAGACGGGGCAGCGGCGCAAAGCGAATGCGTCGCCGCGGATGTGGGTTTCGAGGCGACGCGCTCGGACGGTGCGGGCCGGGGCGGAAGTTGATGTGGACGGGGCGGTTCGAGCCGCTCCGCGAAGGGACGGGCAGGGCCGGACACCGATGCTGGACGATTTCGTCAACGCCGCCCTCGCGCCCCGCACCATCGCCGCGGTGCTGGCCGGCATCGCTGCGGCGGCCACGGTCTTCACCCTCATCCAGCCGCTCTTCGAGGGCGATCAGCTCGCCAAGCGGATGAAGCTCGTCAGCGACGAGCGCGAGCAGATCCGCCAGCGCGAGCGCGAGCGGCTGAACAGCCGCGTCAGCCTGCGCGTCGAGCCGAAGGCCTACATGAAGCGGGTCGTCGAGCAGTTCAATCTCAGCCGCTGGCTCGGCACCGAGACCGCCCGGGTCAAGCTGATCCAGGCCGGCCATCGCGGCACCGGCGCGGAGACCGCCTTTCTCTTTTTCCGCCTGGTGATGCCGATCGTCCTCACGGCCGTCGCCCTGTTCTACCTGTTCGTGCTGGAGGTGCTCGATCAGCCCTTCGCGATCCGGCTCGGACTCGTTTTCGCGGCGGGCTTCGTCGGCCTCAAATTGCCGGAGGTCTACCTCTCGAACCTCACCGCCAAGCGGCAGGCCGATATCCGCCGCGGCTGGCCCGACTCCCTCGACCTGTGCCTGATCTGCGTGGAGTCGGGCATGTCGGTCGAGAACGCCTTCCGCCGCGTCAGCCTGGAGATTGCGAGCCAGTCGGCGGTGCTCGCCGAGGAGCTCGCGCTTCTGACCGCGGAGCTGTCCTTCCTGCCCGAGCGGCGCGTCGCCTACGAGAACCTCGCCCTGCGCACGGGGCTCGAGACCGTCAAGTCGCTCACCACGGCGCTGATGCAGGCGGAGCGCTACGGCACGCCCGTGGGCCAGGCCCTGCGCGTCCTGGCGCAGGAGAGCCGGGACTTCCGCATGACCGCGGCCGAGAAGAAGGCGGCCGCGCTCCCTCCGAAGCTGACCGTGCCGATGATCCTGTTCTTCCTGCCGGTGCTGTTCGTCGTGCTCCTGACGCCCGCGGGTATCCAGGCCTACGCGCTGATGCAGTGAGGCACGCCTCGGGCGCAGGCCCCCGGCGGGCTCGCCCCGGATGCGCTCGGCCGTTCGATGATGTAGCCACGCTCGGACCTTGACCCCGGCGCGGCATCCCATGGCTCTGCTTTCCCTCGACGATCTCGCTCCCGGCCAGGAATTCACCGCCGGACCCATCACGGTGAGCCGGGACGAACTCGTCGCCTTCGCGCGCCTTTACGATCCCCAGCCCTTCCACCTCGACGAGGCGGCGGCGAAAGACACCTTCGTCGGCACCCTGATCGGCTCGGGCTGGCAGACGGCGGCTCTGGGCATGCGCCTGTTCGCGCAGGCGCTCGTCTCGCACGCCACCTCGATGGGGTCGCCCGGCATCGCCGCCCTGCGCTGGCTGAGGCCGGTCCTGCCGGGGGACGCCTTGAGCGCCGTCGTCCGGGTGGAGGAGGTCCGTCCCTCGTCCTCGAAGCCCGACCGCGGCATGGCGCGGCTGGCGATGACGCTGACGAACGGGCGCGGCGAGGCGGTGATGACGCAGGCCTTCGCGGTGCTGTTCGCCCGGGCCGGTGCCGTGCCCGCGCCGCGTCCGGTCGAACTCTCCAGCGAGACGGGCCCCGTGCCGGAGCCGGACGACGCGGTGACGCTGCCCTATCTGGCCGAGGCCGAACTCGGCGTCACCCGCGAACTCGGCGCCCACCGCTTCGAGGCGGACGACATCGTCGCCTTCGCCCGCGCCTACGATCCGCAGGTCTTCCACCTCGATGCGGAGGCCGCGCGGGCCACGCATTTCGGCGCGCTCTGCGCCTCGGGCTGGCAGACCGCGGCGGTCTGGATGAAGCGGCTCAACGCGACCTTCGCCCGGGACATCGCGCTGACCGCCCGCACCGGTCCGGTGCCGCAGCTCGGCCCCTCGCCGGGCTTCAAGGACCTGAAATGGCTGCGGCCGGTCTATGCCGGCGACACGATCCGTTACCGGAGCACGCTCATCGACCGGCGCGCCTCCGCCTCGCGGCCGGGCTGGGGCCTCGCCACGCACCGCAACACCGCCGAGAACCAGCGCGGCGAGCCCGTCTTCGAATTCACCGGCACGGTGTTCTGGCAGTGGGAGCCGCCCGCGGCATGAGCCTCCCGTCCGCCCGCCGGATCCTGGTCGCGAGCTTCGTCGGCACCGCGATCGAGTTCTACGACTTCTACATCTACGCCACCGCCGCCGCGCTGGTCATCGGGCCGATCTTCTTCCCCCAGGGTGAGCCCGGCGTGCAGACGCTCCAGGCGTTCGCGACCTTCGCCATCGCCTTCCTCGCCCGGCCGGTCGGGGCGGCGGCCTTCGGGCATTTCGGCGACCGGATCGGGCGCAAGGCGACGCTGGTCGCCTCGCTGATGATCATGGGGGTATCCACGGTCCTGATCGGCTGCCTGCCGGGCTATGCCAGCATCGGCTGGTGGGCGCCGGCGCTGCTCTGCCTGCTGCGCTTCGGCCAGGGCGTCGGCTTCGGCGGTGAATGGGGCGGGGCGGCCCTGCTCGCGGTCGAGAACGCGCCGCCGGGGCGCCGCGCCCTCTACGGCATCTTCCCGCAACTCGGCGCGCCGATCGGCTTCATCGCGGCCAACCTCCTGTTCCTCGGGCTCAGCGTCGCCCTGAGCCCGGCGGATTTCGAGGCCTGGGGCTGGCGGCTGCCGTTCCTGGCCTCGGCTGCCCTCGTCGGCGTCGGGCTCTATGTCCGCCTCAAGCTCACGGAGACGCCGGCTTTCCGCGCCGCCCTCGAACAGGCGCCGCCGGAGCGGGTGCCCCTCGCCACGATCTTTTCCGCGCATCGTCGCGCGACGCTGCTCGGCACCCTGGCGATGGTGGCGGCCTACGCCGTCTTCTACCTCTCGACGGTGTTCGCGCTGAGCTACGGCACCGGCACGCTCGGCTACGCCCGCAAGACCTTCCTACTGTTCGAGTGCGTGGCGATCCTGTTCATGGCGCTGGCGATCCCGCTGTCGGGCTGGACGGCCGACCGGTTCGGGCGCAAGCCGGTGATGCTCTCGGGGCTCGTCGCGACGGGCGCCCTCGGCGCCGTGCTGGGGCCGATGCTCGGCAGCGGCGAGCCGACCCTGGTGCTCGGCTTCCTCTGCCTCGCCCTCTTCGCCATGGGCTGGATCTTCGGGCCGATGGGCGCGCTCCTGCCCGAGCTGTTCCCGACCCGGGTGCGCTACACCGGCGCCTCCATCACCTACAATCTCGCCGGCATCGTCGGCGCCTCGGGCGCGCCCTTCGCGGCGCAGTGGCTCGCGGGCTGGGGCGGCATCGGCCTCGTCGGGCTCTACCTCGCCGTGGCCGCCGGGATCAGCCTCGCCGCCATCGCCGCCATGCCGGAGACGGGCCGCGATCCCTGACGCCGCAGGGACACACGATCCGGGGCGGGGCAGCCATGCGCTGGGCGGATCGCTCGCGCGCGATTTAGATTGCGCGCAATCTATATTGCCGGTATCCAGGTCCCGAGCCGAACGGATCGGCCTCGTTCCACCCCGATCACGAGGACAGACCATGACCGTCGATGTGAAGTACCGCACCACCGCCACCGCCACGGGCGGCCGCGACGGCTCCGCCCGCACCGAGGACGGCAGCTTCCAGGTCCAGCTCTCGACCCCGAAGGAGCTCGGCGGCGCGGGCGGCCCCGGCGCCAACCCCGAGCAGCTCTTCGCGGCGGGCTATTCCGCCTGCTTCATCGGCGCCTTGAAGGTGGCCGGCGGCCAGCTCAAGCTGAAGGTCCCCGCCGACACGACCGTCACCGCCACCGTCGGCATCGGCCCGCGCTCCGAGGGCGGGTTCGGCATCACCGCCGACCTCAAGGTGAGCCTGCCGGGTCTCGACCGCGCGGACGCCGAGCGCCTCGTCGAGGCGGCCCACCAGATCTGCCCGTATTCCAACGCGACGCGGGGGAATGTGGATGTCGGGCTGATGGTGGCCTGAGCCGTCATCCCAACGCTGCCCCCCACTTCCGTCATCCTGAGGTGCGGCGAAGCGGCCTCGAAAGGCGCTCCAGCGGTCGCGCGACTCCCTGGAAGATCCTTCGAGGCTCCGCTTCGCTGCGCACCTCAGGATGAGGTTCGAGGGTAGGAGGCGTCACGGTCCCTCGATCGTCCGCTTCTGCACCCCGCCCTTCGCCATCTGCGGCTTCTTCGCGCTGAGGATGCGGGAGTTCACGCCGGTCCAGCCGATCTCGCCGGAGAGGCGGCCGTACTCGATCTTCGGGCAGCGATTCATGATCACCGTCACGCCCGCCGCCTCGGCCCGCGCCGCGGCCGCGTCGTCGCGCACGCCGAGCTGCATCCAGATCACCTTCGGCGGCACCGGCAGCGCCAGCGCCTCGTCCACCAGCGGCCCCGCCGCGGCGGAATTGCGGAAGATCTCGACCATGTCGACCGGTCCGGTCAGGTCGGACAGCCGGGCGATCACCGGGCGGCCGAGCAGGCTCTGGCCCGCCAGCCCCGGATTGACCGGCGTCACCGCGTAGCCGCGCTCGCCCAGATACTTGAAGACGATGTAGCTCGGCCGCGCCGGGTTGGCCGAGGCGCCGACCAGCGCGATCGAGCGCGTCTCCTTGAGGACGGCGCGGATCTGCGCGTCGGGATAGCGGTCGTGCCGGGTCGGGATGCCTTCGGGCGCGCTGTCGATCGTCGGGATCATGCGCCCTTGTCCGCCATGCGCGGGCGTGCTGCAAGGCGGGTCATGAGCGAGACCGTGATGAGCCTGGAGGAGACCGCCGCTTTCCTCGAGCGCGACTTCCCGCAGATGAATGCGGGCGGGCGCCACTACCAACTGGAGGCGGTCGGGCCGCTCTCGGCGCGGATGCGGCTCGACTATCACGAGCGCCATCTGCGCCCCGGCGGCACGGTGTCCGGCCCGTCGATGATGGCGCTGGCCGATTACGCGCTCTACGCGGCGATCCTCTCGAATATCGGCCCGGTGGCGCTCGCCGTGACGACGAGCCTGAACGTCAACTTCCTCCGCCGGCCCGGTCCCGCCGCGCTGGTGGCCGAGTGCCGGTTGCTGAAGCTCGGACGGCGCCTGGCCGTGGGGGAGGTCGCGATTCGAAGCCGGGGCGGCGAGGCCATCGTCTGCCACGCCACCGGCACCTACTCGATCCCGCCGGACCGGTGAGACCCGCAGCCCCGCCGGAGGCGTGTCCTGTCCCCGGAGGGCGCACCTACTCGGCCGGCACCGCCTGCGGTGTCGAGGATGTTCCGGGCGGCGCATCCGTCGGGCGGGGCCGGTAGCCGAAGGTCTCGGGCATGAACAGCAGGTAGAGCGCGAAGCCGGCCCCCGCGATCGCCGCGAGGACGAGGAAGGCGGCCGCGTAGCCCGCCCCGACGATGACCAATCCGGCCAGCGTCGCGCTCAGGGCGGCGCCGAGGCCTTGCGCCGTCGCCACGGCGCCCTGGGCGACGTTGAACCGGCCGGTGCCGCGGGTGAGGTCGGCCACGACGATCGGGAACAGCGCGCCGTAGATGCCGGCGCCGACGCCGTCGAGGCACTGCACCGCCACGAGGTAGAAGGGGTTGTCCGAGAAGGTGTAGAGCACGCCGCGCAGGGCCAGCACGCCGAAGGCGACCAGGAAGATCGGCTTGCGTCCGAAGCTGTCGGCCTTGGCGCCCACCAGCACCGCCATCGGCACCATCACGCATTGCGCCGCGACGATGCAGACCGCGATCAGCGAGGTCGCGTTGTCCTTGCCGACCACCTTGGTGAGCAGTTGGCCGACGGAGGGCAGCATCGCCGCGTTGGCGAGGTGGAAGGCGGCGCAGAGAAGCGCGAACAGCAGCAGGTGGCGATTGCGCAGGAGCAGGCTCAGGCCCGAGGGCTGCTCGCAGGTCTGATCCTCCGCGCAATCGAGGCCGCGGGCGAGGTCGTCGTCGATCGCGTCGCCCGGCACCATCAGCATCGCGACGATGGAGCAGGCGGCGAGCAGCCCCATCAGCCAGAACACGACGACGGGCCCGAAGACGTAGGCCAGGCCGCCCGCGAGCATCGCCGAGACCGCATTGCCGGCGTGATTGAAGCCCTCGTTCCGGCCGATGCGCTTCGAGAACAGCTTCGGGCCGACGATGCCGAGCGTGATTCCGGTCAGCGCCGGCGCGAAGACGGAGCCGGCCATGCTGGCGAGCGCCTGCGTGCCGGCGACCAGGGTGAAGTTCGAGATCCAGGGAAGGACGAGGCAGCTCACCGTCACGACCACCGCCGCGGCGACGACGACGCTGCGCTTGGCGTTGGTGCGGTCGATCAGGGCGCCCGCGGGCGTCTGGGCCAGCAGCCCGGCAATGCCCGCGATCGTCATCACGAGACCGATCGTGGCCTCGTTCCAGCCCTGGTCGGGGCCGCGCACGGCGAGCAGGTAGATGGCGAGGTAGGGGCCGAGCCCGTCGCGCACGTCGGCGAGGGTGAAGTTGAGCAGATCGAGCCCACGCAGGGCGCGCCGGGACGGCTCGCGCGGGGCGGATTCGTTCGAGCCTTGTGCATCGAGACGCATCGGCGGTTCCCACGGCCAATCGCAACCTCCCGGAGCCGCGGGGCGGCCTCGGGAAGAGGGCAATCCAGAAACGGACCATTTCTCAGAGTCGAGCCTCGCGACGGACTCCCCGAACGGGGCGCGATGACTCGATCCAGGCGCTTAAGTCTTGCTCTGCGCAGTCGTTCCAGAGCGATTTTCTTTAATCCCGACAGCGCGATCACGTCTTCGTGCGGTGCGAACAGCGCGGGATGACGGCCCATCCTGCGTCGCAACCGGTAACGTTGCTTTAGCCATCGACGCACCGACCCTCCGCATCGCGGCCCCGGCGAAAGGTTTGCTTAGCCCGCCGCGCCGACAGAGGGAGGCCGACGCATAAGAAACGAAGCCGATGCGCACCTCCGATGGCAAGCAGACCTGGGCGGGGGGGAGGGCGCATCCGGCGACATCCCGTCTGCGCATTCGCCTGGCCCGGCGCATCCGGTCGGCCCGGACCTGGATCGCCCTCGGCGTCCTCGCTCCCATCGGCATGCTGGTGCTCTCGGCCATCATGCTGCTCGACCTGCGGCAGGACGCCTGGGACAAGGCCGAACAGACCTCGAAGAACCTGCTTCAGGTGATCGAGCGCGACATCGCCCGCAACATCGAGATCATCGACCTGTCTCTCCTGGCCGTCGTCGACAACCTCAAGGCGCCCGGCGTCGCGGATCTCGATCCGGCCTTGCGCCAACTGGTCCTGTTCGACCGTGCCGCCACGGCCCGCGACATGGGGGTGATGCTCGTTCTGAACGAGAACGGCGACAGCATCATCGATTCTCACGCGACGCCGGCGCGGCACGTCAACAATGCCGACCGCGGCTATTTCAAGCTTCACAGGGCGCGGGCCGATCTCGGCCTTCACATCAGCCCGCCGGTGACGTCACGGCTGCTCGGCGAGCCAGTGGTCGTGCTGAGCCGCAGGATCGACAAGCCGGACGGCTCGTTCGGCGGCGTGGTGCTGGCGAGCCTCAAGCTGTCCTACTTCAGCACCCTGTTCGACCGGATCGGCCTCGGACGCGAGGGCGGCATCAACCTCTACCTGCGCGACGGCACCCGCCTGATGCGCTACCCCTTCGTGGAGGCCGATCTCGGCGCCAACATCGCCGGGGCATCGACGTTTCAGCGCTTCCTCGCGGAGCGCCGCGGCAGCTTCACCGGAACGTCCGTTCGCGACGGCGTCGAGCGATACTACGCCTTCACCCCCGTCGGCGATCTGCCGCTCATCCTCAACGTCGCGCTCGGAACGCGGGAGATCGAGGCCGAGTGGCGGAGCAAGGCGACGGTGATCGGGCTGGCCGTCCTCGTCCTGTGCGGTTTGACCATCCTGCTCTCGCTGCTGTTCGGACGGGAGCTGCGTCGCAGGGCGGCCATGCAGGCCGAACTGGCTCAGCTCGCGCGCACCGACACCCTGACCGGCCTGGCGAACCGGCGCCATTTCGAGGAGGCGTTCGCGCGGGCGTCGCGGGCATCGCGGCGCACGGGCAGGCCGCTGTCCCTCGTCGTCGTCGATGCCGACCACTTCAAGCGCTACAACGACCGCTACGGCCACGCGGTCGGGGACGCGGTGCTCAAGGGTCTCGCGCAGGGCCTGACGGCGAGCCTGCGCCGGCCGGGCGATCTCGCCGCCCGCGTCGGCGGGGAGGAATTCGCCGTGCTGATGCCCGAGACCGACCGGGACGGCGCCCTGCGCGTCGCCGAGGCGATCCACGGGGCCGCGACCGCACTGGCCGTGCCGTCCGCCGGGATCGAGCCCGGCTCCGTCACCGTGAGCATCGGGCTGGCCGTGACGTCGGCGGGCGGCGTCGGGGAGGACCTCTATCGCCGGGCCGACGCCGCGCTCTACGAGGCCAAGGAAGGGGGGCGCAACCGGACCCGGTGCGCTCCCGAAGAGACGGAGGCCGGGCCTCCCGGCCGGCAAAGCCTCCGGCTCGTCGCCCCGTGACGATGATCCGCGGGTAGGGCCGCTCTCAGGGGCAGGGATGGCGGGCGCCGTCATTGCCGAGATAGGTGCCGCTCCGCGCGTCGTAGGAACGGAAGCGGCGGGCGCAGGCCGCGACGGCCTCCGGATCGGCGCCGCCCTGGACCACCACGGGCGCGGCCTGGGCCTGGGAATTGGCGATGGCGCCGCCGAGGATCGCCCCGGCCGCGAGACCCGCTACGCCCGCGCCGACCGCGGCCCCGACGCCCGGACCCCGGCGATAGCCTCGGCCGTAGCCGTAGCGGCGATGCCCGTAATGGCGGTGGCCGTAGCGGCGGTACTGGACGTAGCCGGTCGGCAGGTCACCCCGGACCAGGGCATCCACCGGATTCTGCGGCGCGGCCGAGGCCGGCGCGCCGACGAGGAGGGCGGCGACGGCGGCGAGGGTCAGGGTCGATGTCGTCAATCTGGCAACTCCTTGATGGCGGTCGAGCCGCGGCTCGAAGCGGAAGCGCCGGCCGGACCAGCCGGCCGGCGCCTCTCCATATAACGCGCGAGCGGCCTGCCCGCGTCCGACGGCGTGTTGGCGCCGGAGGCCGGGCGGGACACCCGTCGCGATCGTAGGCTCAGTCGCGGACGCTCGCGAAGGCCGGCTTCGGCGCCGCGAGGAGGCCGCCGAGGAAGGCGGCGATGGCGCCGACGATCAGCGCGATCGAGGCGTAGAGCGCGCCCTGGGTCGCCACCGATTTCGCGGTCTTGGCCGCCTCCTCCGCCTGCGTCTTGGCACTGGCGACCGCCTGCTCGTACTGCTTCTGATAGTCCTGCACCTGCTGGCGCGCCTGATCGACCGGGATGTTCTGCGCCTTGGCGAGGGCGTCGGCGGCGCGCGTCTCCGCCTGCTGCTTGTCGGCGGCGTTGCCGGAGAGCAGGGCGCGCATGGCCGAGACGGCGGCGTCGCGAGCGGCCTGCGGGTCCTGGCCGGCGGACTGGTCCTTCACCCGCTGCTCGATCTGGTCGAGCGGGTTCGGAATCTTGGTCAGGGAGGGGGCGGCGGCCTGCGCCGCGGTCTGAACCGTTCCGCCGACGAGGTTGCCGGCGCCGCCGAGCGCCGAGCCGACCGTGCTGACGGCGCCGCCGACAATGCCGCTGGCGGCCGAGGTCAGCAGGTAGAGGACGACGAGGGTGGTGACGACCCAGGACACGAAGCCGTGCAACCCGGCGATCCCGCGCAGGGGCTTGCCGGCGAGGCGCCCGGCGATGAGGCCGCCGATGAGCGAGGCGATCACGCCGGAGGCGACGAACCACGCGCCGGCCCCGAGCGAGAAGCTCGATGCGGTCGGGTTCTCGGCCGAGTTGAGGCCGACCGAGGCGAGGCCGGCGGCCACGCCCACGAGGTTGATGACGACCTGGGACACCAGAGCCGTCGCGGCACCGGCGAAGACGGCCCCCCAGGAGACCTGGTTGAGGGCGACGGTCTCACGGGCGAACGTCCGTGTTCCGTCGACGGACGAGGGTTGAAAGCCGGAAGGATACGTCACGCTGCTACTCCAAGTCTCGTTCAAGTCTGGGGCTGTCTGGGAAGAGAGGGTCGGGCCTCAGTTGCGCCCGCGCACGAGGAGGCCGAGGCCGAAGCCGATCAGGCCGGCGACGACGAGGGAGGCGTGCGGCCACTCGACCGAGCGCTCGTGACCCTCCTGCAGGGTGCGACGACCGCGATCGTAGAGATCCTCGGCGGTGTCGTAGGCCTCGTCCGCGGCGTGCCGCGCCGCGTCCTTCGCCTGGCCGTAGATGTTCTCCGCGCGGCCCGCGACTTCGCGCAGGCGGCCCTCGGCGGCATCGCCCTGCGAGCCGGTCAGGTCGCCGAAGGCGCCCTGCACCTTGCCGCCCAATTCCCGGGCGGCACCCGTGACTCTGTTCCCATCGACCATGGTTGCGATCCTCGTTCCGATTGTTGCGATCCGGCGTCTTCCGGCGCGGCGTTCTCGACGTCGGCCGACCGCCTGACCCGGCAGCGGTGCACGAACGGGTTGCGGACAATGAGGTTCCACCGCCGCAGGGTGGGTGCACGGTCACAATCGCGCCATGTCTCCGCACTCGTTCAACGGGCGCCGTCGCGGGTGGTGCCCGGATCGGCACGCGATCGCGTTCAAGGACGGTTCAATTGGTCCGCCCTACTTCATCGAGAGCCGGCGCGGCGCCCCGCCGCCCGAGATGTCGGGAGATCGACATGCGTTCCTCGCTTCTGCGTACCGTCACGATCCTGATCGGCCTCGCCGCCGCCCCCGCGCTCGCGCAGGCGCCGAGTCCAGCCACGCCGCCCGCCGCCGCGAAGCCGCCAGCGGCCGCGCCCGCCGCGACGCCCCCGGCCGCCGCCGCCAAGGCGGATGCGAAGGGCGATGCGAAGGCGGAACTCGTCGACATCAACTCGGCCAGCGCCGAGGAGCTGAGCCGGCTCAAGGGGATCGGCGAGGCGCGCTCCGCCGCCATCGTCAAGGGCCGCCCCTACCGCGGCAAGGACGAACTCGTCCGCAAGAAGATCCTGCCGGAAGGGGTCTATGCCGGCATCAAGGACCAGATCATCGCCAAACAGAAATAGAGTTTCACGCTCCCGGCCGCGGGGGCGGGCCTATCGGGACGGCGCGCGCGATGCTACGCGCCGCCGGACCCGTTCTTCGAAGACGCCCGAACACCCATGTCCGCCGCCCATTCCCGGATCCGCCTCCATCAGGGCGACCTGCCGCCCGATTTCGCGCCTGGCGCGGCCATTGCCATCGACACCGAGACGCTCGGGCTCAACCCGCACCGTGACCGGCTCTGCGTCGTGCAGGTCTCCCGCGGGGACGGCAGCGCCGACGTCGTCCAGGTCCGGCCCGGCGATCCGGCGCCGGAGCGGCTGATGGCCGTCCTCGCCGACCCGCAGGTCGTCAAGATCTTCCACTTCGCCCGGTTCGATCTCGCGGTGCTGTTCAAGGCGTTCGGCGTGATGCCGGCGCCGGTCTACTGCACCAAGGTCGCCTCCAAGCTCGCCCGCACCTACACGGACCGTCACGGCCTCAAGGACGTGGTGCGCGAACTCGTCGGGGTCGATCTCTCCAAGCAGCAGCAATCGTCGGACTGGGGCGCCGAGACTTTGAGCCAGGCGCAGATCGATTACGCGGCCTCCGACGTGCTCTACCTGCACGCCGCCCGCGAGCGCCTCGACACCATGCTCGCCCGCGAGGGGCGAACAGAGATGGCGCAAGCCTGTTTCGATTTCCTGCCGACCCGGGCCAAGCTCGATTTGGCCGGATGGCCGGAGGTCGATATCTTCGCCCACGCCTGAGTCGCACGGGCCGCTGCAGGTCAGTCCCGCCGTCGCGAAGTAGAGCGCGGCCGGGCGCGGGCGTTCAAGCTGTCTCCGGCAGCGATGCCGGCCGGCAACGCCCGCTTGGAAGAGTACCGGGACGCGGCGATTCGCGCTGCATTCGGTGCGGGGGCGCACGCGGGTGCCGTTGATCATTTTGCGGACACGAGGCCATAACTTCGCCACCGCACCGGAGCATCCGGCCGGCAGGGCGCGACTGCGGACGCGTCGACCTCTCAGGAACGCGATGCAGGCGGCCGACACCATCCAGACGGAGACGGATCTCCTCGCGCTCGCCGCGAACGAGAACGCGCGCCGCCGACGGGCGCACGGGCGGGCCCGCCGACACAGCGCGCAGGTGCGCACCCTGCGCCGGGTGATCCCCGTCGCCGCCGGCCTCGCGGTGCTGGGTCTCGCCGCCATCGTGCTCTGGAGCCCGTTCACGGGCAGCATCCCCAACATCTCCATCGGTCCGATCAGCGTCTCGGGGACCAAGGTCACGATGGAGAACCCGCGCCTGTCCGGATTCCGCAAGGGCGAGCGGGGCTACGAGGTCGTCGCCGACGCCGCGCAGCAGGACGTGCGCAAGCCCAGCATCATCGAGCTCCAGGCCATGAAGGGCCACGTCGCCACCGACGACAAGGGCGGCCGCGCCTATCTCCAGGCGCAGGGCGGCGTGTTCGATTCCACCCGCGAATCGCTCAACCTCGAGAACGACATCCGCCTCTGGACCGACAAGGGCGAGGAGGTCCGCCTCTCGGTCGCCACCGTCGATTTCAAGACCGGCAGCCTGCGCTCCTCCAAATCCGTCACCGTGACGGTGCCGTCGGGCTCCATCGTCGCCGACAGCCTCGACGTGGTCGAGAACGGCCGGGTCGTCTCCTTCGTCGGCCGCGTGCACGCCGTCTTCCACGGGGAGGAAAACGACACCAAGGAGGGCGGCGCCAAGGTCGCCGCCCGGGCGGACGTCGAGCGCATCCACACCTCCGCGGCGGAACCCAGGCCATGACACGGCGTCTCGGCCCGGCCCTCGTCGCCGGCCTCGCCCTCCTCCTGGCTCAAGCCGCCGCGGCCGCGCCTGCCAAGGATCCTGCCAAGGAGCCTGCCAAGGACACGGCGAAGGAGAAATCCGCGCCGCTCGGCACCGTCGGCGGCGGCAAGGGGCCGATCAAGATCGATGCCGACCGGCTCGACGTGTTCGACAAGGAGAACAAGGCGATCTTCGCCGGCAACGTCGTGGCGGTGCAGGGCGAGAGCACGATCCGCTGCTCGGCCATGACGGTCCACTACAAGCGCGACAAGGATAAGGATCCGAACAAGCCTGCGAAGACGGAGGCCGAGGCCGCCGAGGACGCAAAGGCCAAGGCGGCGATGGGCGGCAGCGGCATCCGCAAGGTCGAGTGCGCCGGCCCGGTCACCGTCGCGCAGAAGGATCAGGTCGCCACCGGCGACAACGCGGTGTTCGATCAGGAGGCCAAGCGCATCGTCCTGACCGGCAACGTCGTGCTCAGCCAGTGCCAGAACGTCACCCGCGGCTCGCGGCTCGTCTACGACATGGCGACCGGCCGGGCGAACATGGATCCGGTGGCGGGCGGTCGCGTCTCGGCGATGTTCGTGCCCGGCGAGGGCGGCGAGGCCAAGGGTGGTCAGCCGAAGGGCTGCGCCCAGCCCGCCGCCGCGGGCAAGCCCGGCGGCAAGGCGGCGGAGAAGCCGGCCCCGAAGACGCGGGCGCAGGCGAACTGACCGTGACGGGAGCCGGGATGCCCGCGGGCGTGCCGCTTCACGCGGTCGCCGAGCCGAGGCCGGCGAGCCGCGGCCGCAACGCCTCGTGGTTCGGCCGCCTGCTGGGGCGCGGGAGTGCCGCGCCCAAGGCGGCCCCCGACGGCATTCTCGGCGAGGGCGGCGGGCCGGGCGTGCTGCACGTGCGGGGGCTTCGCAAGAGCTACGGCGCGCGCACCGTCGTCCACGAGGCGGGGCTCACCGTCCATAACGGCGAGGCCGTGGGGCTGCTCGGTCCCAACGGCGCCGGCAAGACGACGATCTTCTACATGATCACCGGCCTCGTGCCGGCCGACCGCGGCTACATCAGCCTCGACGGCATGGAGATCACCCATCTGCCGATGTACCAGCGGGCGCGGCTCGGCATCGGCTACCTGCCGCAGGAAGCCTCGATCTTCCGCGGGCTGTCTGTCGAGGACAACATCCGCGCGGTGCTGGAGGTGGCCGAGCCGGACCGCAAAACCCGCGAGCGCAAGCTCGACTCGCTGCTCGAAGAGTTCGACATCGCGCGCCTGCGCAAGTCGCCCTCGATCGCGCTCTCGGGCGGCGAGCGCCGCCGCTGCGAGATCGCCCGGGCGCTCGCCTCCTCGCCGACCTTCATGCTGCTCGACGAGCCCTTCGCCGGCATCGACCCCATCGCCGTCGGCGACATCCAGGATCTGGTGAAGCACCTCAAGCAGCGCGGCATCGGCGTTCTCATCACCGACCACAACGTCCGTGAGACGCTCGGCCTGATCGACCGCGCCTACATCGCCCATTCGGGCCGCATCCTCACCGAGGGCACGCCCGAGCAGATCGTGGCGAACGAGGACGCCCGCCGGCTCTATCTCGGCGAAGACTTCCGGCTCTGACCCGGCCTTTCCGGTCGGCCGCCCCGACGGGGGCCAGCCGCGGTAACGGCGCCTGAACCAATCGCGCCGGTTTCCAGGCCGCCCGCAAGGCTTTCTTGATCCTTGGAATGCAATCCCTCCGGAGCGCCTCACGCCCTGCGTGTGGGAGCTTCGTCCTGCCGCGTCGGCCGAACTCTGTGGCAATGCTGCCGATCGGAATGGATTTCAGGGAGCGGACGCCAATCAGACTTTGACGGGCCGATCGGATGCGGCTAGACCTGAAATTAGGAGAAGCAAAGAACGTGCCGAATTTGGCGCGGCTCCCGCTCGGGCTGCGGTTTTCCAACGATTTCTGAGGGTTGGGCGTCGAGATGAGTCTGCTACAAAGGCTCGAAATGCGCCAGGGCCAAGCCCTGGTGATGACGCCGCAACTGCTGCAGGCGATCAAGCTGCTGCAGCTCTCGCAACTCGATCTCACAGCCTACGTCGACGCCGAGCTGGAGCGCAATCCGCTGCTGGAGCGCGCCGAGGGCGAGGGGGCTCCGGAGCGCGAGGCGCCGGAGGCGTCGGGCGACGGCGAGTACGAGGGCGGCGACGGACCGGAGCCCGAGGCGTGGCTCGCCTCCGACATGACGCCGAGCCGCAGCGAGATCGAGGGCGACCTCGACACCCGCCTCGACAACGTCTTCGCCGACGAGAATCCGGCGCCGCGCGACACGGGGGCCGGCGACATGCTCTCGCTGACGCCCGCGCCCTACGGCAATGCCGGCGGCAGCTTCGACGGGGAGCTTCCCGATTTCGAGGCGACGCTGACCGCCGAGACGTCCCTGCGCGAGCATCTCGCCGCGCAGCTCGACCTCGCGACACAGAACCCGTCGGACCGGCTGATCGGCAGCTTCCTCATCGATGCGGTGGACGATGCCGGCTACCTGCGCGAGGAGATCGACGGCGTGGCCGAGCGGCTCGGCGCCGCGCTCGACGACGTCGCCCGCGTCCTGAAGCTGGTCCAGACCTTCGATCCGCCGGGCGTGGCCGCCCGCGACCTCGCCGAGTGCCTCGCGATCCAGCTCCGTGAGCAGGATCGATTCGATCCGGCGATGCAGGCGCTGGTCTCGCGCCTCGACCTCGTGGCTAAGCGCGACTTCCCGGCCCTGCGTCGCCTGTGCGGCGTGGACGACGAGGATCTCGTCGAGATGCTGGCCGAGATCCGCCGGCTCGACCCCAAGCCGGGGCGTGCCTTCGGCTCGCAGGCCGTCGAGGTGCTGATCCCCGACGTGTTCGTCCGCCCCGCGCCGGACGGCTCCTGGCTGGTGGAGCTGAACTCCGAGGCGCTGCCGCGGGTCCTGGTCAACCAGAGCTACTATGCCCGCGTCTCCAAGGGCGCCGTGGCGGAGGGCGACAAGGCGTTCCTGTCCGAGTGCCTCCAGACCGCGAACTGGCTCACCCGCAGCCTGGAACAGCGGGCGCGCACGATCCTCAAGGTCGCCACCGAGATCGTGCGCCAGCAGGACGCCTTCTTCCTGCACGGCGTCGCCCACCTGCGGCCCCTGAACCTGAAGACGGTCGCCGAGGCGATCGGCATGCACGAATCGACCGTCTCGCGGGTGACCTCGAACAAGTCGATCGGCACGAGCCGCGGCACGCTGGAGATGAAGTACTTCTTCACCGCCGCGATCCCCGGCGCGGCCGGCGCGGCGGCCCATTCCTCCGAGGCCGTGCGCCACCGCATCAAGCAGCTCGTGGACGCGGAGGCCTCCGACGTCCTGTCCGACGACGCCCTGGTCCAGCGCCTGCGCGACGAGGGCGTCGACATCGCCCGCCGCACCGTCGCGAAGTACCGCGAGTCGCTGCGCATTCCCTCCTCGATCGACCGCCGCCGCGCGCGGATGGCGACCGCCGCCCGGTGACACCGGACGCCGCGACGGCACGCGAAAGCCTTGTGCCGGCTTGACTTCGCGTTGACTTGACCCGCCCCCCTTTCTAACTCTCCAAGCCCTCGGGAGGAAAAGCGGAGACGTCGATGGCAGGTTTGCGGGTGACGGGGCATGGCCTCGATCTCGGTACGGCTCTGCGGGGCCGGGTCGAAGACCGCATGGCGGCGACGCTCTCGAAGTATCTCGATCCGCACATGAGCGGGACCTGCACGGGGCACGTCACGCTGCGGCGCGACGGGAACGCCTACCGGACCGATTGCGTGCTGCATCTGGTCACCGGCCTGACGCTGGAGGCCTCGGGCGCCGCGCACGACGTGCATGCGAGCTTCGAGCAGACCGCCGACAAGCTCGAGAAGCGTCTGCGGCGCTACAAGCACAAGCTGAAGACGCACAGCGCGCCGAGCCATAACGGGGCGGATATCGAGGCGGCCTACGCCGTCTTCGCCGCGCCCGACGACGGGCTCGACGACGAGCCGGCCGACGCCGCCGACGCGGAGGAGGGCGATCACCCTCCGGTCGTGGCCGAGAGCACCCGAACCCTGAAGCGCCAATCCGTCAGCGAGGCGGTGACCACCCTCGACATGACCGGGGCGCCGGTGGTCGTTTTCGTTCACGCTGGCACCGGGCGCATCAACGTCGTATATCGGCGCAGTGACGGCGCGATCGGGTGGGTCGATCCTCCCGCCGACCGGGGTTGAGGCACGGCCCCGTTTCGGATCACCTCCGGCGGGGCAACGAGCGTCCTCACGAAAATCCGGCTGCGCTCCCGCCGTCGGACAAGGGCCATCCGGGAGGCCCGTGAAGCGTTCGTGCCGGGGCCCTCCGCCCCGGGAGCGTGCATGGGAACGCGGGATCGCCGATGGATCCCGCCGACGAGGCGTTTAGTTTTCATGCCGATGCTCGAATTCCTGAACCCGGACTCGGTCGTCTCCGCCCTGCGCGTGCGGGACAAGAAGCACGTGCTCCAGGAACTGGCCGCCCACGCCGCCCGCCGCCTGCCGGGCCTGTCGGACCGCGACATCTTCGAGACCCTGCTTCAGCGCGAGCGCCTCGGCTCCACCGGCATCGGTGACGGCGTGGCGATTCCCCACGGCAAGCTCGCGCAGCTCGACCGGCTGTTCGGCCTCGTCGCCCGGCTTGAGAAGCCCGTGGATTTCGATGCGCTCGACGGCCAGCCGGTCGATGTCGCCTTCCTGCTGCTCGCCCCCGAGACGGCCGGCGCCGACCACCTGAAGGCGCTGGCCCAGGTCGCCCGGCTCCTGCGCGAGCCCGGCATGCTGGAGCGGATCCGCAGCGCCCGCGACGCGACCGCCCTCTACGCCCTGCTGGCCAACGGCCCGACGACGCAGGCGGCCTGACGATGGTCCTGTTCCGTCCGCGGACCGCCCTCGTGGCGGCGGTGCTCCTCTCACCCGGCAGCCTGCACGCCCAGGGCGAGGCGGCCTGTGCCCGCGACGTGCTGGTCGCCGGTTCGATGCAGCGGCAGGCGATCGAGCAGCTCGAAGGCGGCGGCGACGATGAGGCGAGCCTCTGCCGCATCTGGCGCCGTCACGTCGAGACCATGCGCCGGATCGCCGGTGTCTACGGCCGCTGCCTGTCCGGCCCCGAACGGACCGAGCGCCTGTCCCAGGTCCAGGGCTCGGAGAAGGAGTTCGCGGGCCTCGTGCGCAGCCGTTGCCGCGGGATGTGAAGGCCGGGGACCGATTGTCCCGGTTGAGGCCGAGCGCGGCTGTTCGTTCCGCGCAATTCGTGCATGATCGCTGCAACCGCCCGTGAGCCTCGTCCGGGCCCCTCCGGCCTCGGAAGCTGAGTGAGCGTGCCTCCCTTTCCCTTCACCGCCATCGTCGCCCAGGAGGAGATGAAGCGGGCGCTGCTGATCGCGGCGGTCGATCCCTCCGTCGGCGGCGTCCTGATCTTCGGGGACCGGGGCACCGGCAAGTCCACCGCGGTGCGGGCGCTCGCGGCGCTGCTGCCGAAGATCCGCGCGGTGGCGGGCTGTCCCTATTCCTGCTCCCCGGACAGCCCGGCCGATGCCTGCCCGCACTGCGCCCGGGGGAGAGGCAAGAGCCATCAGATCCCGGTGCCGGTGGTCGACCTGCCGCTCGGCGCCACCGAGGACCGGGTGGTCGGCGCCCTCGATCTGGAGCGGGCGCTGACGCGGGGCGAGAAGGCGTTCGAGCCGGGCCTGCTGGCGCGGGCCAACCGGGGCTTCCTCTACATCGACGAGGCGAATCTCCTGGAGGACCATCTCGTGGACCTCCTGCTCGACGTCGCGGCCTCCGGGGTCAACACCGTCGAGCGCGAGGGCCTGTCGCTGCGCCACCCCGCCCGCTTCGTCCTCGTCGGCAGCGGTAACCCGGAGGAGGGGGAACTGCGCCCGCAACTCCTCGACCGGTTCGGTCTCGCTTGCGAGGTGACGACCCCGACCGACATCGCCACCCGCATCGAGGTCGTGCGGCGGCGCGACGCCTACGAGCGCGACGGCGAGGGGTTCTGCGCGGGCCAAGCGAAGGCGGAGAGGGCGCTGCAGAAGACGATCCTGTCCGCGCGCGAGCGTCTGGGAGGCGTCGGCGTTCCCGACGCGGTGCTGGAGAGCGCCGCCCGGCTCTGCCTCGCGCTCGGCACCGACGGCCTGCGCGGCGAACTCACCCTGATGCGCACCGCACGGGCCCTGGCGGCCCTCGACGGGGCCGAGACGGTGACCGTCGCGCATCTGCGGCAGGTGGCGCCGAGTGCGCTCCGCCACCGCCTGCGCCGCAACCCCCTCGATGAATCGGGCTCCACGGCGCGCGTGGCGCGGGCCGTGGAGGAGGTTCTGGGCGGCGCGTGAGCTCGGGCCCTCAATCGTCCTGGTCGATGTCCTTGTCGAGGATCAGCTTCGACTCGACCGTGGTGTCGGCCTTCAGGTGGTAGACCAGCGGGATGCCGGTGGCGATCTCCAGGCTGGCGATGGTCTTGGTGGTCATGCCGTCGAGCACCATCACCAGCGCCCGCAGCGAGTTGCCGTGGGCGGCCACCAGAACCCGCTCGCCCGACATGACCCGCGGCAGGATCGTCTGGATGTAGTAGGGCAGCACCCGCGCGGCGGTGTCCTTGAGGCTCTCGCCGCCGGGCGGGGGGACGTCGTAGGAGCGGCGCCACTCGTGGACCTGCGCATCGCCCCAGCGCTCGCGGGCATCGTCCTTGTTGAGGCCGGACAGGTCGCCGTAGTCGCGCTCGTTCAGCGCCTCGTTGCGGATCGTCTCCAGTCCGCCCTGGCCCATCGCCTCGAGGATCAGCGCGCAGGTGTTCTGGGCGCGCTTCAGGTTCGAGGTGAAGGCCACGTCGAACTGCGTGCCCTGGGCCTTGAGCCAGCGCCCGGCCTGGCGCGCTTCCTGAATGCCGAGCTCGGTCAGATCCGGGTCGCGCCAGCCGGTGAACAGCTTCTTCAGGTTCCATTCGCTCTGGCCGTGCCGAGCGAGGACGAGCAGGCGCTCCATGGGAAGGATCTCTCCGAAGAAGGTCGGGGCGAGGCCACCGCTTCACGGGGCCTCGCGATCATAGGGCGGGCCTCTACCAGAGGCGGCGGCGCCTCCCAAGCCCAAGCCTGACGTTCCACCGAATTCGTTATTCGGAGGAAAGTCTAATCCCGCAGCCCCAGCACGTCGTCCATGCCGTAGAGACCCGGCGGCTTGTCGAAGGCCCATTGCGCGGCCCGCACGGCGCCGCGGGCGAAGATCGCCCGGTCCTCGGCGTGGTGGGAGAGGGTGATGCGCTCCGACGGACCGGCGAATATCACGCTGTGGTCGCCGACCACCGACCCGCCGCGCAGGGTCGCGAAGCCGATATCGCCGGGCCGGCGCGCCCCGGTATGACCGTCGCGGGTCGAGACGCGGGTGTCGGAAAGGGCGACCTGACGCCCCTCGGCCGCCGCCTCGCCGAGCAGCAGCGCCGTGCCCGAGGGGGCGTCGACCTTCATGCGATGGTGCATCTCCAGCACCTCGATATCGAACTCCTCGCCCAGGGTCGCCGCGACCTTGCGCACGAGGCCGGCGAGCAGGTTGACGCCGAGCGACATGTTGCCCGAGCGGACGATGCGGGCGTGGTAGCTCGCCGCCTCCAGGCGCTTCAGGTCGTCCGCGGACATGCCCGTGGTGCCGACGACGTGGACGATGCGGGCCTGCGCGGCGAGTTCGGCGAAGGCGACCGTCGCGGCGGGGGCGGTGAAATCCAGCACCCCGTCGGCGGCGACGAACAGAGACAGCGGATCGTCACTCACCGCTACGCCGAGATCGCCGATGCCGGCCAAGCGCCCGGCATCCTGGCCGAGGGCGGGCGAGCCCGCGCGCTCGACCGCGCCGTGCAGCGTGCAGCCCTTGGCCTCCGCGACGGCGCGGATCAGCATCCGCCCCATGCGCCCCTCGGCGCCGACAACGACGAGCTTCATGATGATCGACTTCCCGCTGAGATGGGTGATGGGCTCATGTCGGACGGCATCTAACCGAAATCGCTTCCGCCGAGACGGCTAAACTCGATGCGACGCGATCAGCGGTCCGAGCACGTCCGACACGCCGTTGACGGTGATCTGCGTGCCGACACACAGCAGCAGGAAGGCCGAGAGACGCCCGAGCACCCGCGCCCGCACCGGTCCGATCAGGGTCACGACCCGGTCCGCCGATCCGTAGGCGAGGCGGATCATGCCGGCAATGGCCAGGGCGGCCAGGGAGGCGCCGATGAAGAAGCCGGCGAGATCGCCGGGTTCCGACGGGCGGTTGGCGCCCAGCGCGATGGCGACCGCGATGGTGCCGGGCCCGGTGGTGAAGGGGAGGGTGAGGGGGAAGAAGGCGATCTCGGCGAGGTTCTCCCCGGCCTCGGGCTCGGACGCCTCGGCATGCTTGCGGGCTTCCCGGGTCTCGGGCGCGTTGAGCAGGGTCCAGGCGAAGGCCGCCACGAACAGGCCGCCGGCGATCCGTAGGGCGGCGAGCGACACGCCGAAGAAGTTGAGGATCGGGGCGCCGGCCCAGAGGGCGGCGAGCATCACCAGGGCGGCGTAGAAGCCGATCCGCCGCGACAGCTCCGCCCGCTCTCCCTGCGAGCGGTCGGCGGTGATCTGCGCGAACATCAGCGCCGAGCCGATCGGGTTGACGATGGAGAACAGGCCGGACAGCGCGAGCAGGAAGCTCGTCAGCACGGTCTCGAATCCGATGGATGCCAGCATGCGGGCCCGGCTCGGCAGTCTGCGGGAACGGGAGGGGCTTTAGCCCGGCTGTCCGGCCGGCACCAGCACCCGTGCCGGCACGCGGCTCTCCAGGCGGCGGACCTGCCGCACCGCGACCGGTCGGTAGAGCTGCTTGGTGGCATCCACCACGTGCAGGCCGGCGAACGGCATGGCGAGGCCGGTGCCGAACCGCTCCCAGGCGGCGGCGGTGCGCAGCCAGAACCGGCTGCGGATCGGCGGCATGTAGAGGGTCTCGGCCCAGCCCTCCGGCGAGAACAGCGTGTCGCGCATCAGCCGCGACAGCTGCGAGCGGCTGTAGGGCTGGCCGTGGCCGAAGGGCGTCGCGTCCCGCCGCGCCCAGACGCCGGTCCGGTTGGGCACGACGAGGATCAGGCGTCCCCCCGGCGTCAGCACCCGCCAGACGTCGGCCAGGAGTTCGCTCGGGCTCTCCACGGCTTCGAGCGCGTGGACGAGGATGACGCGGTCGACCGCGGCCTCGGGCAGGGGCAGCATGGTGAGATCCGCGAGCGCCGTCACCGAGCGCCCGCTGGAGGGCCAGTTCACCACGCCCTGCGTCGCCGGCATGAAGGCCAGCGTCCGCTCGGCGATGACGTGGACCGGACCGAGATAGGGCGTGACGTAGCCGAGCCCGAGCACGCGCAGCCCCGAGACCGAGCCGAGAAAGCCGTGGATCGTCCGGCCGACGACACGGTGCGTGACGACGCCGAGCGGACTGGCGTAGAAGGCGCGCAGATCCGTGACGTCGAGGCGCATCGGATGGGGTGCCGGCACGGCCGGTTGTCCTCCACGAGACGGATGCCGCAAGGCTGGTGCCGCATCAATGGGGATCGCGGGCGCATCCGGCAAGCGGGGCGCTGCCGCCGGCTCCGGAACCGTGGCCGCCATGCACCCGTTCCCTGCCGGTCCCGTGCCGGCGGTGTTGTGAGAGAGTCAGACTGGTGAAAGGGTCTTCGATGACGAGCGCGACCCCCGACATCCGCACCTTCCTGTGCCGGAGCGACAATATCGGCGTGCTGATCCGCGATTCCACCAGCGGCGCCTGCGCCGCCATCGACGTGCCGGAGGCGGACGCCGTCCTCGCCGCGCTCGACGCGGAGGGCTGGCAGCTCACCGACATCCTCGTCACCCACCGCCACGGCGACCACATCGAGGGGATCCCCGAGGTGGTGGAGCGCACGGGCGCGCGGGTCACCGCGCCGGAGAAGGCGCGCACGGCGGTGCCGGGCGCGGCCCGCTACATCAGGGAAGGCGACACGGTCACCGTCGGCAACCTCTCGGCCGCGGTCTGGGAGACGCCGGGGCATTGCGCCGACCACGTCACCTACCACTTCGCCGATGCCGGCGTGGTGTTCGCGGGCGACACCCTGTTCACCCTCGGCTGCGGCCGGGTGATGGAGGCCGAGCCCGAGACGCTCTGGCGCTCGCTGGTCCGCTTCCTCGACCTGCCCGACGCGACGTCGGTCTATAGCGGCCACGATTACGTGCTTTCCAACGGCCGCTTCGCGCTCGCCGCCGATCCGGACAACGCCGACCTGAAGGAGCGCGTGGCGCAGGCCGAGCGGCTCGCCGAGACCGGCAGTTTCCTGATCCCCTCGACCATCGGCGAGGAGAAGGCGACGAACCCGTTCCTGCGCGCGGGCGAGCCCGTGCTCGCCCGCTCGGCCGGGCTGGAACCGGGCTCGGACCCGGCGGCGGTGTTCACGGCCCTGCGGCTGTGGAAGAACCGCTTCTGAGGCCTGTGGACGGGCGGGATCGGGTGTCGCCGTGGTTCCATTGACCGGGCCGCGTGTGTTCGGCGAGACCTTGCCTTTGGGTCGGTGCCGTGTGATCGAAGCCCACGGTTTTGCGCATCGCAACACGACCCGCTCGTCCGCGTAGCCTCGGCGAAAGGCCGGTTCCCTTGCCCACCCTGTTCCGTTTCCTCGCCACGATCGCGATCCTCGCGGGCCTCGTCTTCGCCGGCATGTTCGCGCTGGCGACCTTCGTCCAGCCGACGCCGCGGGAGATGAGCGTCACCATTCCTCCCGCGAAACTCCAGCCGGGCAACCGATGAGCGCGGACGGTTCCGCGCCCCCGGACGGGGCGGAGGATCCGGGCCAGCTCTTTCTCGACATGCTCGCCGCCGAGCGCGGCGCGGCGGCCAACACCCTGGCGGCCTACCGGCGCGACCTCGACGACTACCTCGGATATCTCGCGCAAGCCGGGATCGATCCCGAGGAGGCGCAGGCCGATCAGGTCCGGGCCTACATCGCCTCCCTGGAACCCCGCGGGCTGAAGGCGTCCTCGGCGGCCCGGCGCCTCTCCTGCATCCGCGGCTTCCACCGCTTCCTCTACGCGGAGGGCTACGCCGAGACCGATCCGACTGCGCCGGTCGCCGCCCCGCGCCGGGCCAAGGGCCTGCCGAAGATCCTGTCGGTGGCCGAGGTCGACCGCCTGCTCGCGACGGCGCGCGAACGGGTTGAGGCGGCGGGCGACGACCGGGGGGAGGCGCGGGCCGCTTCGCGGATGCTCTGCCTACTCGAACTGCTCTACGCCACCGGCCTGCGCGTCTCGGAACTCGTGGCTCTGCCGCGCTCGGCCGCCGCGACCCGCGAGCGCTACCTCGTGGTCAAAGGGAAGGGCGGCCGCGAGCGCCTCGTGCCGCTGACCGACCTCGCCCGGGAGGCGATGCGCGCCCACGTCGCGCACCTGCCCGCGGACGGTTCCTGGCTGTTCCCGGCCGAGAGCGAGAGCGGATACCTGACCCGTCAGGCCTTCGCCCGCGATCTCAAGACCGCCGCCGCGGCCGCCGGCCTGCGGACCGACCGGGTGAGCCCGCACGTGCTGCGGCACGCCTTCGCGAGCCACCTGCTCCAGAACGGTGCCGACCTGCGTATTGTCCAAGAACTGCTGGGACATGCCGACATCTCGACGACGCAGATCTACACCCACGTTCTCGACGAACGGTTGAAGGGCATGGTGCGCGACCTTCATCCGCTTAACGATCGAGACGATTACATCGAGCCTGGAACTGTTTCCTCATAAGAACCGTATCATAACGCACCATTATGCCGACTATGCCGACTATGCCGGCTGATCGGTCATGGATTGCTACAAATTCGGGCTCCAGCTTGGTGTATTGCCGTTGACATCGCGGGCGTGGTCTGACCCTCTACAAGGGCCACGATGCTGAGGAGTCGGCGCAGCGGCTCGAACGGGCCGGTGCCAGGGTACGATGCGCCTCGATCTCCCGACACTCTTCACGATGACGGCCGCCGTCACCTTCACGGTGGGCGTGCTGTTCCTGCTGTCGTGGAGCCAGTCGCGCCGCGAGCGCGCCCTGGCGGTGTGGGGCGTCGCCCACGTCGTCGGCAGCGTCGCCTCGCTGATGCTGGCCCTGCGCGGGCAGATCCCGGACAGCCTGTCCATCGGTCTCGCCAACGCGCTGATGATCGGCGCCTACGGACTGATCTGGAGCGGCGTGCGCGCCTTCGAAGGCCGCCGGCTGCACCTCGACTGGGCCCTGGCCGGCGGGACGATCTGGATCGCGGCCTGTCTCGTGCCCGCCTTCTTCGAGTCGCTCCCCGCCCGCGTCGGCCTCGCCTCGACGCTCGCCGGGTTCTATTGCGGCTCCGGCGCGCTCACCATCTGGCGCGGACGCGGCGAGCCGCTGGTGTCGCGCTACCCCGCGCTGCTTCTGCTCGCGACCTACGCCGCCCTGTACTGGCTCCGTGTGCCGCTGGCCTTCACCGTGCCGATCCCGGCCTCCGTCGCGGTCGCCTCGCCGTGGTTCGCCATCCTCTGCTTCACCGGCACGCTGTTCTCGGTCGCCATCGCCTTCGTCTTCATGGCGCTGACCAAGGAGCGGGCCGAGCGCGAGCAGCGGCTGGCCGCCGAGACCGATTCGCTCACCGGCATCGCCAACCGCCGCGCCCTGGTCGCGGGGGCCGAGCGGCACCTCGCGGTCGCGCCCGCCGCCCTGCTTCTGTTCGATCTCGATCACTTCAAGTCGATCAACGACCGCTTCGGCCACAGCGTCGGCGACGCGGCTCTGGCCGCCTTCTGCCACATCGCGGCTCCTCTGCTGCCGCCCGGTACGGTGTTCGGGCGGATGGGCGGCGAGGAGTTCGCCTGCCTGCTGCCGCGGTTCGACGAGCGGGCGGCGGCGCGGGTCGCCGAGCGGGTTCGGGCCGGCGTCGCAGGCTTCGCTCACCCGGCCTATCCCGATCTCACGATGAGCGTGAGCGTCGGCGTCGCTGCGGAAAGCCAGATCGGCGGCAGCCTCGACTACCTGCTGCGCCGGGCCGACGACGCCCTCTACCGGGCCAAGCGGACCGGGCGCGACCGGGTCGTCACCTCCGGGGATGATCCGCTTCCCGCGGTCGAGGAGGCCCTCGGCACGGGGCTGCACGCCAAGGCGGGCCGCCGGAGCCGGATGCGGTCGCCGTGAGCTCCGTCCACATCGATCTGCCGTCCGCCCGTTGAAGCCGCCCAGTCCTCCATCGACGGCGCGCCCGATCCTGCGGCATCGTCGCGCCCGACGGGAGCGGGCGGTCGAGACCGCTCCGGGGAGAGGGTGACGATGCGGCGGCTGGCTCGGGGGATCGTCCGCGGCGCCGCCTGGGCCGTTCTGATGATGGGTTCGGCCCAAGCCGAGCCGATCGAGCGCCGGATCGACGCGCTGCTCGCCCGCATGACGCTGGAGGAGAAGGCCGGCCAGCTCAACCTGATCTCGCACGAGCCGATCCTCGACCTCGGCAGCTTCCGCCGCGGGGAAGTCGGGGCAATCATCAACTTCAGCAATGCCGGTCTCGTCGCCCAGGCCGACCGGCTCGCCCGCTCCTCGCGGCTCGGGATCCCGCTGCTGGTCGGACTCGACATCGTCCACGGCTACCGCACCATCTTCCCGCTTCCGCTCGCCATGGCCGCGAGCTTCGATGCCGGCCTCCTGCGCCGCGCCGCCGCCGCCCAGGCGCGCGAATCCGTCGGCGTCGGCCTCAACTGGACCTTCTCGCCGATGGCGGACGTCGCCCGCGACCTGCGCTGGGGCCGGGTCGTCGAGGGCCTGGGCGAGGATCCGTGGCTGACCGGGCGGCTCGCCGCCGCGCAGGTCGAGGGTTTTCGCGACGGCGGGCTCGCGAGCACGCTGAAGCATTTCGCGGGCTACGGCGCGGTGCTCGGCGGACGCGACTACGACGCGACCTTCGTGGCGCCCACCGAACTGCACGACCTCCACCTGCCGCCGTTCCGCGAAGGCGTCCGCGCCGGCGCCGACGCGGTGATGACGGCGCTGACCGCGCTGAACGGCCTGCCCACGACCGCCGACCCGGCGCTGATGACGGGCCTGTTGCGGCGGCAACTGGGCTTCTCCGGGCTCGTCGTCGCCGATTGGCAGGCGGTGGCGAGCCTCGTGAAGCACGGCGTCGCCCGCGACGGGGCCGAGGCCGTGCGCAAGGCGCTGCTCGCCGGCGTCGACATGGACATGACGAGCGGGCTCTACCTGCGCCACCTGCCCGAGGAGGTGCGCACCGGCCGCGTTCCGGAAGAGGCGGTCGATGCGGCGGTGCGCCGGGTGCTGCGGCTGAAATTCGGGCTCGGCCTGTTCGACCGCGCCGTGATCGATCCGGACGGTGCGGAGGAGAGGCTCCTGCGCCCCGAGACCCGGCGGCTCGCCCGCGAGGCGGCGCGGGCGAGCCTCGTCCTGCTCCAGAACCGCGACGGCCTGCTGCCGCTCGATCCGGCCCAGGTCCGCCGCATCGCCGTCGTCGGCCCCTTCGCCGATTCCGCCTGGGATCAGGTCGGCCCGCACGAGGGCGCGGGGCAGGAATGGGACGCGGTGACGATCCTGGCGGGCCTGCGCGAGCGCGCCGCCGCGGCCGGCGTCGCGATCGAGTTCGCGCCGGGCTGCCCGCGGGTCTGCGACGGCCGTGCGGGTTTCGCCGAAGCGGTCGGGGCGGCGGCGCGGGCCGATCTCGTCGTGGCGGTGATGGGCGAGCCGCGGGACCGCTCGGGCGAGGGCTCCTCGAGCGCGTATCTCTCCTGGCCGGGCCTGCAACACGACCTGCTCGCCGCGGTCGCCGGGGCCGGCAAGCCGGTCGCGCTCGTCGTGGTCGGCGGACGCCCGACCGAACTCGGACCGGCGCTGGCCCACGCGCAGGCGGTGCTGATGGCCTGGCTTCCGGGCACCGAGGGTGGGCCGGCGGTGGCCGAAACGCTGTTCGGCGATGCCAATCCCTCCGGCAAGCTGCCGGTCTCCTGGCCGCGCACCGTCGGGCAATTGCCGCTGACCTACGACGCCCTGCCGGGCGGGCGCCCGCATCTTCCGGGCTCGCGCTGGACCATGGGCTATGCTGACGAATCGCCGTCGCCGCTGTTCCCGTTCGGCTACGGCCTCTCCTACACCCGCTTCGCCTACGGCGAGCCGGAGATCGTGACGCCGCATGTCGGTGTCGGCGATCGCTACGACGCCGCGCTGGAGGTGCGCGCCGCCGTCACCAATTACGGCACGCGGTCGGGTCGGGCGGTGGCGCAGCTCTATGTCAGCCAGCCGGTGGCGGGCCGCAGCCGGCCGCGACGCCTGCTGAAGGGCGTCGCGCTTCTCGATCTCGCCTCGGGCGAGACCGGCACCGCGAGCTTCCGCGTGCCCGCGCGCGACCTCGGCTATCACGAGCCGGACGGCACGCTGGTGGTGGAGGCCGGCGCCTACCTCGCCCATGTCGGCGGCGACGCGGTCGCCACCCGGAGCGCCGGCTTCACCGTCGAGACCGGCTGGCGCGGCCCCCCCGGCAGCGACGAGGCGCGTCGCTGACACTCAAGCTTTTGATGCCGGCATCGCCTTTTTCCGAAGGCCGGCGGTCACCTCTTCGGACGACGCCCTATCCGAACGTCTTGCGCGGATCGAACGCGTCGCGCACCGCCTCGCCCGCGAAGACGAGCAGGCTCAGCATCGTCGCCACCACGAAGAAGCCGGTAAGGCCGAGCCAGGGCGCGTTGATGTTGTCCTTGCCCTGCGCCAGCAGCTCGCCGAGCGAGGGCGAGCCGGGCGGCAGGCCGAAGCCGAGATAGTCGAGGGAGGTCAGGGTCGTCACCGAGCCGTTGAGGATGAACGGCAGGAAGGTCAGCGTCGCCACCATGGCGTTGGGCAGCAGGTGGCGGGTCATGATGCGCACGTTCGACAGGCCTAGCGCCCGGGCGGCGCGCACGTATTCGAAGTTGCGCGCGCGCAAAAATTCCGCGCGCACCACGCCGACGAGCGCCGTCCACGAGAACAGCGTCAGGATGCCGAGCAGGGTGAAGAAGCTCGGCACCAGGAAGGCCGACATGATGATGATGAGGTAGAGCGTCGGGATCGCGCCCCAGATCTCGATGACCCGTTGGAAGGTGAGGTCGGTCCAGCCGCCGAAATAGCCCTGCACCGCCCCGGCGATCACGCCGATGACCGACGAGATGCCGGCGAGCACGAGGCCGAACAGGATCGAGATGCGGAATCCGTAGATCACCCGCGCCAGCACGTCTCGCGTCGCGTTGTCGGTGCCGAGCCAGTGCCACTCGATGTCGCGGCAGCCGAGTTCGCGCCCCTCGGCCTTCACGCCGGCCCGCTCGGCGACCGGGCGACACTGTTCGTCGCTCAGCATCCAGGTCGGGGGCGAGGGCGCCGGGGTCGGCAGGTCCCGCATGTAGGTGTTGTCGGCGTAGGGGATCGGCGGCCAGAGCGCCCAGCCGTTCTCCTCGATCTCCTTGCGCGTCTCGGGCGCGCGGTAGTCGGTCTGTGCCAGAAAGCCGCCGAACTTCTCGTCCGGATAGTCGATCAGGACGGGGAACAGCCACTCGCCCTTGTACTGCATGACGATCGGGCGATCGTTGGCGATGAGTTCGGCGAACAGGCTCAGCACGAACAGCACGGTGAAGATCACCGCCGACCCGTAGCCGCGCCGGTTCGCGCGGAAATTCGCCAGCCGCCGCCGGTTGAGCGGCGAGAGGCCGCGGCGCTCGGCGGTCGGCAGGGCCTGCATCTGCGGCGCGTTGCCCGGCGCGGTGACGGGCACCGCGTCGGGTTCGGGTCGCAGGTGCTCGTTCATCGGCTCCAACCCTCACGCTCGGGCGGCCGATGCCGGCTCAGTCGAGCCGGATTGCGGTGCCCTCGATCTCGCTCGGCCGCAAGTCGCCCTTGCGCTCGAGATGGCGGCGCAGCAGGCGCACGTTGCGGCGGTTCGCCTTGAAGGCCGCGTCGAGCAGGTCGCCGGCCAGCGGCACCGAGCCCACCGCGCCGTCGAGGGCGACGTTGGCCATCATGCGCCAGACCAGCCAGCGCGGCGCGCCGAGCCGTTTCGCCTCGTAGACGATGTAGGACGCGATCGCCATGCCCGCGATGTCGCCGAGCACGGGGACGAGGCCGATCACCGCGTCGAGCCCGACGCGGCGGTTGATGCCCGGCAGGAGGAAGGCCGAGTCCATCAGGTGGGCGAGCTGCTCCAGCCGCTGGAGGCTCGCCTCCGTGCTGGTGTCGGTGAAGCGACGCAGCTGCGCCGCGCCGGGAGGCTCGCGATAGGCCATGCTGGGGGTCTGGGCGGAGGTGGTCATGGCAGACGATGTGGCCCCACCCCGACCGTTGCACAAGGAAGCCGACGCGCGCGCGCTCACCGCCCGCGAAATAATCCCCCCAGCCGCTCGACCGCCGCGTCGAGGGTGGCGTCCGTCTTGGCGAAGCAGAAGCGGGCGAGGTGTCTCACGCCGCCTTCCGCGTAGAAGGCGCTGACGGGGATCGCGGCCACGCCGTGCGCGGTGACGATCCGCTCGCAGAAGGCGACGTCGTCCTCGGCGAGAGCCGCGACGTCGACGGTGAGGAAGTAGGTGCCCGCGCTCGGCAGCACCGTGAAGCCGATCCGCGACAGGCCGGCTGCCAGCCGGTCGCGGGAGCGGGCGAGTTCGGAGCGCATCCCCTCGAAATACCCGTCCTGCTTGGCCAGCCCGTAGGCGACCGCCTCCTGAAGATTCGGCGGCGTGGTGAAGGTGAGGAACTGGTGCGCCCGCGACAGGACCCGCATCAGCGGCTCGCTCGCCATCACGAAGCCGACCTTCCAGCCGGTGAGGCTGAAGATCTTGCCCGCCGAGCTGATCTTCACCGTGCGCTCGCGCATGCCCGGCAGCGCCATCAGCGGGAGGTGGCGACGGCCGTCGAAGATCACGTGCTCCCAGACCTCGTCGCAGACCGCCACCGCGTCGAAGCGCCGGCAGAATTCGGCGAGCAGGGCGAGGTCGTCCGGCCCGAAGACGGTGGCACTCGGGTTGAGCGGGTTGTTGAGCAGGACGAGGCGGGTGCGCTCGGAGAACACCGCGGCGAGCGCCGCCTCCTCGATCCGGAAATGCGGGGGCTTGAGCGTGACGAAGCGCGGCACGCCGCCGGTCCGGCGCACCAGCGGCAGGTAGGCGTCGTACATCGGCTCGAACAGCACGACCTCGTCGCCCGGCCGCACCAGGGCCATCAGCGCGCCGGCGAGCGCCTCGGTCGCGCCCGAGGTCACCATCACCTCCCGCTCGGGATCGAGGTCGAGGCCCTGATGGTGCCGGTAATGCGCCGCGATCGCCCCGCGCAGGGAGGGCAGCCCCATCATCGGCGGGTACTGGTTGCTGACGCTCTCCAGTGCCCGCGCCGCGGCGGCGCGCACGTCGTCGGGTCCCTGCCCGTCGGGAAAGCCCTGGCCCAGATTGATCGCGCCGTGCTGCCGCGCCAGCCGCGACATCGATTCGAACACGGTTTCCGGCAAGTCGGCGAAGACGGGGTGACCGGTGAAAGCGGGGATGCGATTCGCTGCGGGATCCATGGTCGATGTCTTCGCAGAGCGGCCACGCCGCTCCAAGCGCCTTCGGAAAGGTGGGAACGGGACGAGAACTTGAGCGCGCTTGGTATCGTCCTGCGCGAAGACAAGAGGCGTCTTGCCGGAGCCTTGCGAGAACATCCCGATCCGGTCTGTGCGACGTGCGTTCACGCACACGAGTTGGCGGATGAGCCGCGAAAACCCGTTTTTGCAGCGCATCGAACGGCTGACGAATGTTGACGATCATCAGTCGTAAGCGCATGTTCACCCCACGGTCGGACCGGCCGCCGCGCTGAAGGAACTTCGCCCCCTCGTTTCTTGAGTGTGGCAGGCCGGTCCGGTCGTCCTCCTGAAAAGGCCGCCGCTCGACACGGCGGCCTTTTTCATGTCCGATCGGGCGGCGCGTCCGGTCCCGCGGCGCCCCTCTCGTCATCGGCGGATCATGCGTCTCGGAACCTGCCTGCTGCTGGCCGTCATGTCCGCCGGTCTCGGCCTGGGCCTGCGTTTCGCCGTGCCGGTGACGCCTGTCGATGCCTCGTTCCGCGACGTGATGCGCCTCTATCAGTCGCAGGGTGGGCCGGAGGGCAGCAACATGCCGGAAACGTCGGCGCCGTAGGAACACCGCATTGCCAGGCGATGCTCGCCGGCCTTACCGAAGCGGGCCCGTCCGGGCCGCACGGTCTCGACGGGATCGGACTTCCGGCCGACTGAAGCGTTCCTGCGGACCGGCCCGCATTCGATGGCCGTGGTTGATGTCGACGAGTGTGTGAGGGATGAACGAGAGTTCGCCGATACGCAGGGAGACCGCCCGGGAATACCGGACGGCGGATCCGGTGCCGACCGCGCCGGTCCGCCGGCGCACGCGGTTCGGCCGCTGGATGCTCGCCCTGCTGATCCTGGGTGGCGCCGGCGCGGTCGCCCACCGCACCTACGAGGCCCGGCAGAAGCCGGCCGAGGAGGCCGCGCACGCGCCGGGCGCCGGCGGCCATGGCCGCGGCGGACGGCCCTTCGAGATGAAGCAGGCGGTCGGCGTCGCGCCGGTCGTGACCGGCGACATGCCGGTGGTGCTCCAGGGGCTCGGCACGGTCACGCCGCTGGCCACCGTCTCGGTGCGCTCGCAGATCAACGGCTATCTCACCAAGATCGGCTTCCGCGAGGGCCAGATGGTGAAGGAGGGCGACTTCCTCGCCCAGATCGACCCGCGGCCCTACGAGGCGCTTCTCGCCCAGTATCAGGGCCAGCTCGCCCGCGATCAGGCCCTGCTGCAGAACTCGAAGCTCGATCTCCAGCGCTACCAGACCCTGAACCGCCAGGATTCGATCTCGAAGCAGAACGTCGACACCCAGGCCGCCCTGGTGAAGCAGAACGAGGGCACGGTCGCCGCCGATCAGGCGCTGGTCGACCAGCAGAAGCTGAACCTCACCTACGCCCGGATCGTCTCGCCGGTGGAGGGCCGGGTGGGCCTGAGGCAGGTCGATCTCGGCAACTACATCACCGCCGGCACGACCAACATCGTCGTGGTCACGCAGCTGCGCCCGATCTCGGTGGTGTTCACGCTGCCGGAGGACGACGTAGCGCGGGTGATGCGCCGGCTGCGCCAGGGGGCGAAGCTCACCGTGCGCGCCTACGATCGCAGCGACCAGCACGAGATCGCCACCGGCCGGTTGGAGACCATCGACAACCAGATCGACACGACCACCGGCACGGTGAAGCTCCGGGCGATGTTCGAGAACGAGGAGGAGACCCTGTTCCCGAACCAGTTCGTCAACGCCCGCCTCACCGTCGAGACGATCGAAAAGGCAGCCCTGGTGCCGAACGCCGCGATCCTGCGCGGCACGCCGGGCACCTACGTCTACCTGATGGACGGCGACGAGAAGGTCACGGTCCGCCCGATCAAGACCGGCGAGACCGACGGCGTGAACACGGTGGTGCTGTCGGGCCTCGCCGCGGGCGACCGCGTCGTCACCGACGGAACCGACCGCCTGCGCGAGGGCGCACCGGTGCGCGTCGTCGGCCACGGGAACGGTCCGCAGGCGGGGGGACCGGCCGCGGGCGCGCCCGGCGCGACGCTCCCCGCGACGCCGGCGGCCACGGGCTCGGCGGAGGGCGGCCAGGAGCGCCGGGGACGCCGGCGTCAGGCGCCGTAACCGGATGCGGCCATGAACCCGTCCCGCATCTTCATCCTCCGGCCCGTCGCGACGACGCTGTCGATGCTGGCGATCCTGATCGTCGGCGCGGTCTCCTACCTGAACCTGCCGGTCTCGGCCCTGCCCGCCGTCGATTACCCGACGATCCAGGTACAGACCTTCTATCCCGGCGCCAGCCCGGAGGTGATGACCTCGGCCGTCACCGCGCCGCTGGAGCGGCAGTTCGGCCAGATGGCCAACCTCAACCAGATGTCCTCGCAGAGTTCGGCGGGGGCGTCCGTCATCACGCTCCAGTTCAACCTCGACATCCCCCTCGACATCGCCGAGCAATCGGTCCAGGCGGCGATCAACGCCGCCGGCAACCTGCTGCCGACCGACCTGCCGGCGCCGCCGATCTACGCCAAGGTCAACCCGGCCGACGCGCCGGTGCTGACGCTGGCGCTCACCTCCGCGACGATGCCGCTGACGCAGGTGCGCGACCTCGCCGAGACGCGGCTCGCCCAGAAAATCAGCCAGATCGCCGGCGTCGGACTCGTCAGCATGGGCGGCGGGCAGCGGCCGGCGGTGCGGGTGCGGTTCAACGCCCTGGCGATGGCCGCCTACGGCCTGAACATCGACGACCTGCGCACGACGATCAGCAACCTCAACGTCAACACGCCCAAGGGCAACATCGACGGGCCGACCCAGTCCTACGCCATCAACGCCAACGATCAGGTCCGCGACCCGGCGGTCTACGCCAGCGCGATCATCGCCTATCGCAACGGTTCGCCGGTCCACCTCACCGACGTGGCCGAGGTCGTGGACGGGGCCGAGAACACCCGCCTCGGCGCCTGGGCCGACCGCACGCCCGCGGTCATCCTCAACATCCAGCGCCAGCCCGGCGCCAACGTCATCGACACCGTCGATCGCATCAAGCGGCTGCTGCCGCAGCTCCAGGCGACGATGCCGGCCTCGGTCTCCGTCGCGATCCTGACCGACCGGACGACGACGATCCGCGCCTCGGTGCACGACGTGCAGTTCGAGCTGATGCTGGCCATCGCGCTCGTCGTGATGGTGATCTTCCTGTTCCTTCGCAGCGTCTCCGCGACGCTGATCCCGAGCCTGTCGGTGCCGCTGTCGCTCATCGGCGCGCTCGCGGCGATGGATGCCTGGGGCTTCTCCCTCGACAACCTCTCGCTGATGGCGCTCACCATCGCCACCGGCTTCGTCGTGGACGACGCCATCGTCGTGATCGAGAACATCGCCCGCCACGTCGAGGAGGGCGACGACCCGTTCGAGGCGGCGCTGAAGGGGAGCCGGGAGATCGGCTTCACCATCATCTCGCTCACCGTCTCGCTGATCGCGGTGCTGATCCCGCTCCTGTTCATGGGCGACGTGGTCGGCCGCCTGTTCCGCGAGTTCGCGATCACCTTGGCCGCGACCATCGTCATCTCGGCGGTGGTCTCGCTGACTCTCGTGCCGATGATGTGCGCGCGGCTCCTCAAGCCGGTCGCCCACGGCGCCGAGACGCCGGCCGCGCGCCGGGAGGGACCGATCGCCCGCGCCGGTCGTCGGCTGAACGATGGCGTCATCGCCCTCTACGGTCGGGCCCTGCGCGTCGTGCTGGCCAACCAGGGCCTGACGCTGCTGGTCACGCTCGGCACGGTGGCGCTCACCGCCTACCTGTTCGTGGTGATCCCCAAGGGCTTCTTCCCCGTGCAGGACACGGGGGTGATCCAGGGCATCTCACAGGCCGATCAGAGCGTCTCCTACGAGGCCATGGCCGAGCGCCAGCAGGCGCTCGCCGACGTGGTGCTGAAGGACCCGGACGTGGCGAGCCTGTCCTCGTTCATCGGCGTGGACGGGCAGAACGTCACGCTCAATTCCGGCCGCTTCCTCATCAACCTCAAGCCCCGCGACGAGCGCAGCGCCGACGCCAGCGCGATCATCCGCCGCCTCAACGCGGCGACGAGCGGCGTGCCGGGGGTGCGGCTCTACATGCAGCCGGTGCAGGATCTGACGATCGACACCGCCGTCTCGGCGACGCAGTACCAGGTCATCCTCGAGAACCCGAACCTCGGCGACTTCGAGACCTGGGTGCCGCGCTACGTCGAGGCCCTGCGCCGCTCGCCCCTGCTCGCCGACGTCACCAGCGACTACCAGGGCAACGGCCTGGCGGCCTACGTCACCATCGACCGCGCCACGGCGGGCCGCTACGGCATCACCCCGGCGACCATCGACAACGTGCTCTACGACGCCTTCGGCCAGCGCATCGTCTCGACCATCTTCACCCAGACGAACCAGTACCGGGTGATCCTGGAGGCGGACCCGAAGCTGCACACCTCGCTCGCCTCCCTCGACAACCTCTACCTGCCGTCCTCCACCGCGCCCTCGGGGCAGGTGCCGCTCTCGGCGGTGGCGAAGGTGGAGGAGCGCCGCGCGCCGCTGCTGATCGGCCATCTCGGCCAGTTCCCAGCCACCACGGTCTCGTTCAACCTCGCGCCGGGCGTCGCCCTGGGGCAAGCCGTCGATGCACTGGAAGCCGCGCGAAAAGAGATCGATCTGCCGGCGAGCTTCAACGTGGTGCCGCAGGGCTCGGTCTTCGCCTTCGAGGCGGCGCTCTCCAACGAGCTGTTCCTCGTCTGCGCGGCGATCGTCACCGTCTACATCGTGCTCGGCGTGCTCTACGAGAGCTTCATCCACCCGATCACAATCCTCTCGACCCTGCCGTCCGCCGGCATCGGCGCGCTGCTCGGGCTGATGTGGTTCGGGCTGTCGCTCGACATCATCGCGATCATCGGCATCGTGCTCCTGATCGGCATCGTGAAAAAGAACGCGATCATGATGATCGACTTCGCGCTCCAGGCCGAGCGCGAGGAGGGCAAGGCCCCGCGCGACGCGATCTACGAGGCCTGCCTGCTGCGTTTCCGCCCGATCCTGATGACGACGCTCGCCGCCCTGTTCGCGGCGGTGCCGATGATCGTCGGCTCGGGTGTCGGCTCGGAGCTGCGCCAGCCGCTCGGCATCGTCATCGCCGGCGGCCTCATCGTCAGCCAGGTGCTGACGCTGTTCACGACGCCGGTGATCTACCTCGCCTTCGACCGGCTGGAGCGGCGGATCACCCGGCGGCGGGAGGGCGACGGGCTGGCGCCGGGCGGGGCGGTGCCGTGACCATCGCGACGGGCGGCAACGCGCATCGACCCTCCCCCGCGGAGGGGGAGGGTCGTCTGCGCCGCGGACGGTTCACGCCATGAACCTCTCCGAACCCTTCATCCGCCGTCCGGTCGCGACGACGCTGCTGACCATTGGCCTGATGCTGGCCGGCCTGTTCGCCTATGTGCGCCTGCCGGTGGCGCCGCTGCCGCAGGTCGACTTCCCCGTCATCCTCGTCCAGGCGCAGATGGCCGGCGCCTCGCCGGAGACCATGGCCACCACTGTGGCGGCGCCGCTGGAGCGGCGGCTCGGGGCCATCGCCGACGTCAACGAGATGACCTCGACGAGTTCCACCGGCACGGTGCGGATCGTCCTGCTGTTCGGCCTCAACCGGGACATCGACGGCGCCGCCCGCGACGTGCAGGCGGCGATCAACGCCGCGCGGGCCGACCTGCCGACCTCGCTGCGCACCAACCCGACCTACCGCAAGTTCAACCCGGCCGATTCGCCAATCCTGATCCTGGGGCTGACCTCCGACACGCTGACGCCGGGCCAGCTCTACGATTCCGCCGCCACGATCGTGCAGCAGCGGATGAGCCAGGTGGAGGGCGTCGGCAACGTCGATATCGGCGGCTCCTCGCTGCCGGCGGTGCGGGTGGAGCTCGATCCCACCGCCCTGTTCCACTACGGCATCGGCCTGGAGGGCATCCGCGCCGGGCTCGCCTCGGCCAACGCCAACTCGCCGAAGGGCGACATCGTCGCCGGGGAGCGCCGCTACCAGCTCTACGCGAACGACCAGGGCCGGCAGGCCTCCGACTATCGCGACATCGTCGTGGCCTACCGCAACGGGGCCGCCGTGCGGCTGGCGGATGTCGGCGAGGTGGTCGACTCGGTCGAGGACAAGCGCAATCTCGGCCTCGTCGACGGCAAGCCGGGCGTGATCCTGTTCATCTACAAGCAGCCGGGCTCGAACGTCGTCGAGACGGTGGAGCGGGTGCGCGCGGCGATCCCGCAGGTGAAGGCGGCGCTGCCGGGCGACATCGACCTCAACATCTCCGGCGACCGCTCGGCCACGATCCGCGCCTCGCTGGCGAGCACCGAGGAGACGCTGCTGATCGCCATCGGCCTCGTCATCTTCGTCACCTTCATCTTCCTGCGCTCGTGGCGGGCGACGCTGATCCCGGCGGTGGCGGTGCCGATCTCGATCATCGGCACGTTTGCCGCGATGTGGATGTTCGGCTACTCCCTCGACATCCTCTCGCTGATGGCGCTCATCATCGCGACCGGCTTCGTCGTGGACGACGCCATCGTCGTGCTGGAGAACATTCAGCGCCACATCGAGGCGGGCAAGCCGCGGGTCGAGGCGGCGCTGATCGGCGCCCGCGAGGTCGGCTTCACCGTCGTCTCGATGAGCCTGTCGCTCATCGCGGTGTTCCTGCCGATCCTGCTCATGGGCGGCATCGTCGGCCGCCTGTTCCAGGAATTCGCGGTCACGCTGTCGATGGCGATCCTCGTCTCGCTCGTGCTCTCGCTGACGACGACGCCGATGATGTGCGCGCTGCTCCTCAAGCCCGAGGCGCAGATGCACGCGGCCAGGCGCCCCAACATCCTGCTGCGGATGCTGGAGGGCGGGTTCGACGCGCTGCTCGCGGGCTACGAGCGGACGCTCCGCTTCGCGCTCCGTCACCGGCGGCTGACCGCGCTCAGCGTGTTCGTGGCGATCGGGCTCACGGTCTACGGCTACATCATCGTGCCGAAGGGCTTCTTCCCGGATCAGGATACCGGCCAGCTCATGGGCGGCATCCAGGCCGACCAGCGCATCTCGTTCCAGTCGATGAAGGACAAGCTGGAGCGGGCGAGCGCCATCGTGCAGGCGGACCCGGCGGTGGAGAGCATCGTCGGCTTCACCGGCGGGCGCGGCACCAACTCGGCCAACGTCTTCGTCGGGCTCAAACCCCTGGGCCAGCGCGACTCGATCGAGAAGGTGATGAACCGGCTTCGGCCGAAGCTCGCCCAAGTCGCGGGCGCGCGGCTGTTCCTGTTCCCGCGCCAGGATCTCAGGATGGGCGGGCGCCAGAGCTTCGCCCAGTACCAGTACACTCTCCAGGGCGACACGGCGGCCGAGCTCTACGCGGCGTCACCGAAGCTGCTCCAGGCGCTGCAGAAGCGCACCGACATCTTCGCCGACGTGACCTCCGACCAGCAGGAGGGCGGGCTGGAAAGCCGCCTCGTCATCGACCGGGCGACCGCCTTCCGCTACGGCATCACCCCGGACCAGATCGACAACACCCTCTACGACGCCTTCGGCCAGCGGCAGGTCTCGACGATCTACAACCCGCTCAACCAGTACCACGTGGTGATGGAGATCGCGCCGCGATACCTCCAGAACCCGGAGGTGCTGAAGACGATCTACGTCTCGACCACGGGCGGCCGGGCGCGGGGCTCGGCCACCACCAACGCGGTCGCCGGCACGGTCGCCGGCGGCGGGACCACGACCCCCTCGCAGGCCTCGACCTCCGGCACCTCCACCACCGACACCGCCGCGACCCTCGCCGCGGATTCGGCGCGCAACGCCGCGGGCAACGCCATCGCCGCGAGCAAGGGCGGCGCCTCGTCGAGCGCGCCGGTGTCGAGCGCCAAGGAGACGATGGTCCCGCTCTCGGCCTTCGCCCATTTCGAGACCGGCAACGCCCCGGTCCAGGTCTCGCACCAGGGGCTGTTCGTGGCGACCACGATCTCGTTCAACCTCGTGCCGGGCAAGAGCCTGGGCGAGGCCACCGCGGTGATCGACCAGACCATGCTCGATCTGCAATTGCCGCAGACCATCCACGGCGAGTTCGCGGGTGCGGCCAAGAGCTACCAGGAATCGGCCTCGCGCCAGCCCTTGCTGATCCTGGCGGCGCTGCTGGCCGTCTACGCCGTGCTCGGCATCCTCTACGAGAGCTACATCCACCCGCTCACGATCCTCTCGACCCTGCCCTCGGCCGGGATCGGCGCCATCGTCGCGCTGCTGACGACCGGGACCGAGTTCACCATCGTCGCCCTGATCGCGGTGTTCCTGCTGATCGGCATCGTGAAGAAGAACGCGATCCTGATGATCGACTTCGCCATCGACGCGGAGCGGAACCGCGGGCTGGCGCCGGGCGAGGCGATCTTCGAGGCCTGCATCCTGCGCTTCCGGCCGATCATGATGACGACGCTCGCCGCCATCCTCGGCGCGGCCCCGCTCATCGTCGCGGGCGGCGAGGGGGCGGAGCTGCGCCGGCCGCTCGGCATCGCCATCGTCGGTGGACTCGTGGTCAGCCAGATCCTGACCCTCTACACGACACCGGTCGTCTACCTGTATCTCGACCGTCTCCGGCTCTGGGCGAAGCGTCGCCGGGGCGGACCCGCGACGGTGCCGGCCGAGTGAGGATGGTTCTTTTGATGGTCGTCGCCAGAAATTGCCCTCCCCCCTCCGCGGGGGAGGGTGGCCCCTGCGTCAGCAGGGGTCGGGAGAGGGGAGCGGCGTTTCCGGATCGTGCGGAGCCGGCCCCTCACCCACCTGCTCCGCAGGCACCCTCTCCCGCGGAGGGGAGAGGGTTCGGCCATGCGGGCTTCTTTCGTCTCGCCGCCGTCGCCGCCCTCGGTCTCTCCACTTCCGGCTGCCTCGTCGGCCCCGATTACTCGCGCCCTTCCGTCGAGACGCCGCTCGCCTTCAAGCAGGGCGGCCTGCGCGAGGACAGCCTCGCCTACGTCCAGGCGCAGAAGGGCTGGCGCCCGGCTTCGCCCAACGACGCGGCCGAGCGCGGCGACTGGTGGAGGGCCTTCAACGATCCGACGCTGGACCGGCTGATCCGCTCGATCGACGTGGACAACCAGAACCTCCGCGCCCAGATCGCGGTCTACGATCAGGCCCGCGCCCTCGTGGCGCAGGCCCGCTCCGCCCTGTTTCCCACGGTGATCGGCGCCCCCAGCATCACCCGCTCGCGGGCGCTGGGGACCGAGCGCACCACGGTCTCGCTGCAGGGGCAGGCGAGCTGGGAGCTCGACCTGTTCGGCGGCATCCGCCGCCAGATCGAGAGCGACGTCGCCTCCGCCCAGGCCTCGGCCGCCGACCTCGCCTTGGTCCGCCTCAGCCTCCAGGCGGAACTGGCCACCGCCTACCTCCAGCTCCGCTACCAGGATTCGCTCAAGCGGGTGCTCGAGGAGAACGTCGAGGGCTTCAAGCGCAGCCTCGCGATCGCCGAGAACCAGTACAATGCGGGCGTCGCCGCCCGCTCCGACGTCATCACCGCCCAGACGCAGCTCCAGACGACGCAGGCCTCGCTGATCGCCGTCGATCTGCAGCGGGCGACCTTTGAGCACGCGGTGGCGATCCTGACCGGGCGGCCGCCCTCCGAGGTCAGGCTCGCCTTCTCGCCCCTGCCGGTGCGCCCGCCCTCGGTCCCGGTCGGCATCCCCTCCGATCTCCTGGAGCGGCGGCCCGATATCGCCCAGTCCGAGCGGCTGGTGCAGGCGCAGAGCGAGCAGATCGGCGTGGCGGTCTCCGCCTTCTTCCCCACGGTCACGCTCTCGGCCTCGGGCGGCATCTCGGGGGCGACCAGCAACGGCGTGTTCTCGGCGGCCAACCGGGTCTGGTCGATCGCCGCCAACGGCAGCCAAGTGTTCTTCGACGGCGGCGCCCGCGCCGCGGTGCTGCAATCGGCGCGGGCCGCCTACGAGGCGGCGGTGGCCAACTATCGCCAGACGGTGCTGACCGCCTTCGGCGAGGTCGAGAACGGGTTGGCCGGCGTGCGCATCCTGGCGCGGCAGCAGGCGAAGCAGGACGAGGCGGTGGCGTCCGCCCGGCGCGCGGTCGAGATCGCGCTCAACGAGTACCGCGCCGGCACGCAGAACTACACGACCGTGGTGACCGCCCAGGCGCTGCAGATCAACAACGAGATCACCGCGCTGCAGATCCGCCTCAACCGCTTCACCACCGCGGTGGCGCTGATCCGGGCGCTCGGCGGCGGCTGGGATGCCCGCTCGCTGCCGACCGGCGAGGAACTGAAGGGCGTTCGTCTGCCGATCGACGGCGGCTCGGCCGTTCGCACCGACGAGTAGGGCAGGAAGCCCGGCAAGTGGTCCGGCAAGCGGCCCAGGCAGGGCAGCTCGGCTGGAACACGGGCCGTCCGGCTCTGTTGGAATCGGGATTCGAGCGGTCGGCCCCTTGCCGGCCGACAGCCCCGGACGACCCATGCCCGACGCCCGCGTCCACGACACCCCCGATACGCCGCGGGCTCCGCCCTGCACCCTCGTGATCTTCGGTGCCGGCGGCGACCTGACGAAGCGCCTCCTGATGCCCGCCCTCTACAATCTCGCGGGCGGCGGGCTTCTCGACCAAGAATTCTCCGTCCTCGGCGTCGATCACAACCCGCTCACCGACGACGGCTGGCGCGACGACCTGACGAAGACGATGGAATCCTTCACCAAGGATCCGTCCGCCGAGTTCCACGCCGAGCGGATCGATCCGCGCCCCTGGGGCTTCGTCCGCGAGCGCCTGCACGTCATGCAGGGCGACTTCTCCGAGGAGGCCACCTTCAAGGACCTCGCCGGGCGCGTCACCGGCAACGTCGTGTTCTACCTCGCGGTCGCCGCCCGCTTCTTCGGCCCCGTCGTGGAGGGCCTCGGCAAGGCCGGCCTGCTGAAGCAGGCGGACCACGCCTTCCGCCGCGTCGTCATCGAGAAGCCGTTCGGCGCCGACCTCGCGTCCGCCAAGGCCCTGAACGAAACGATCCTGGCGCAGGGCGACGAGAGCCAGTTCTATCGGATCGACCACTTTCTGGGGAAGGAGACGGTCCAGAGCATCCTGGCGATCCGCTTCGCCAACGCGATGCTGGAGCCGATCTGGCGGCGCGAGCATGTCGATCACGTCGAGATCACCGCCGCCGAGACGATCGGCGTCGAGGAGCGCGGCCGCTTCTACGAGCCGACGGGCGCGCTGCGGGACATGGTGCCCAACCACCTGTTCCAGCTCCTCACCATGGTGGCGATGGAGCCGCCGGGCGCCTTCGACGCCGAGGCCGTGCGCGACGAGAAGACGAAACTGGTGACGGCGATCCGTCCGGTCACGCCGGACAACGCGGTGCGCGGCCAGTACGCCGCCGGCCACGAGGACGGGAAGGAGGTGCCGGCCTACCGCGACGAGCCGGACGTGTCGAAGGAATCGCGGACCGAAACCTACGCCGCCCTCAAGCTCGAGATCGAGAACCCCCGCTGGTCCGGCGTGCCGTTCTACCTGCGCACCGGCAAGCGGATGGCGGGGCGGCGCACGGAGATCGCGGTCCATTTCAAGGCGCCGTCCCTGCCCCTGTTTCGCGGGGCGGCCGGCGACGGCATCGCGCCGAACGTCATGCGCCTGCGCATCGACCCGGAGCCCGGCTCGGCCACGCGCCTCAACGTGAAGCGGCCGGGCCCGCAGATGCATCTGGCCGCGATCGAGACCGGCTTCCGCTACGCCGACTTCTTCGATCCCGCCCCAACCGTCGGCTACGAGACGCTTCTCTACGACTGCATGAGGGGCGACCCGACGCTGTTCCAGCGCGCCGACACCATCGAGGCGAGCTGGGCCGCCGTCGATCCGCTGATCCAGGCCTGGAAGGACGCGCCGGTCTGCTCCTATCCCGCGGGCAGTCCGGGGCCGAAGGAGGCGGACGATCTCTTGGCCCGGGACGGGCGGGCTTGGTTGCCGCTGGGGGAGGGGTGATTCCTCATTCCGGAACATCACGGACCGAGCCGTGCAACCCCTCGCCCCGCGTGCGGGGAGAGGGCTTCATGCCCCCTCGTCGGGGCATGAAGCGAGGCGGCAGCCGAAGGTGAGGGGGCTTCGCCGGAGGAGCCTCATCCTGATGCGCCCCCTCACCGCCGCTGCGGCTTCGCCTCCGCTTCCGGCCTGCACGTCAGGGTGCAGGCCGGCCCCTCCCCGCGTGCGGGGAGAGGGGGATGCGCCTCCGACAGGCCGGAGAAAGGGCACGGGATGCAGCCGTCTCAGCCCGCCTGCGCTGCCAGCTCGCGCAGGATCGCGTCGCCCATCTCGGCGGTGCTGATCGGAGTCTGGCCCTCGCCGACGATGTCGCGGGTGCGGGCGCCGGCGGCGAGCGCGCGGGTGATCGCGCCCTCGACGAGGTCGGCGGCCTCGCCCAGCCCGAAGGAGTAGCGCAGGCACATGGCGAGCGAGCCGATCATCGCGATCGGGTTCGCGAAACCCTTGCCGGCGATGTCGGGCGCCGAGCCGTGGACCGGCTCGTAGAGCGCCTTGCGGGTGCCGCGCGCGTCGGTCGCGCCGAGCGAGGCCGAGGGCAGCATGCCGAGCGAGCCGGTGAGCATCGCCGCGACGTCCGAGAGCACGTCGCCGAACAGGTTGTCGGTCACGAGCACGTCGAACTGCTTGGGGCGCCGCACGAGCTGCATGGCGCAATTGTCGGCGAGCACGTGCTCCAGCTCGACGTCGCTGTAATGCTCGGCATGGACCCGGGTGACGACCTCCTTCCACAGGACGCCGGTCTTCATCACGTTGTTCTTCTCCGCCGAGGCGACCCGGCCGGAGCGCTTGCGCGCCAGATCGAAGGCGACGTGGGCGATCCGCTCGATCTCCGCGGTGGTGTAGACCTGCGTATCGACCGCCCGCTTCGAGCCGTCTTCGAGCGTGGTGATCTCCTTCGGCTCGCCGAAATAGACGCCGCCGGTGAGCTCGCGCACGATCATGATGTCGAGGCCCTCGACCAGCTCGCGCTTCAGCGCCGAGGCGTCGGCGAGGGCCGGGTAGCAGATCGCCGGCCGCAGGTTGGCGAACAGGCCCAGATCCTTGCGCAGGCGCAGCAGGCCGGCCTCGGGACGGATGTCGTAGGCCACGCCGTTCCATTTCGGCCCGCCGACGGCGCCGAGCAGGATCGCGTCGGCCGCGTCGGCGCGGGCGAGCGTCTCGTCGGCGAGGGGCTTGCCGTGGACGTCGATGGCCGCGCCGCCGACGAGGTCGCGCTCGGTCTCGAAATCGGCGAGACCGGCCTGCCTGAGCCAGCCGACCACCTTCTCGACCTCGGCCATCACCTCGGGGCCGATGCCGTCGCCGGGCAGGAGCAGAAGCTTGTAGGTGGTCATGGGCTGGAATCCGGGCTGATGGCACGCGCCACGTTGACCGCGCTCTATCGGCGCGGCCCGGCGCCCGCAAGCCCGTCTCTCAGCCGGTGCGCTCGTCTCAGCCCGTTCGCTTGGCCGAGCGGAACGGACGCAGCATCCAGGCCATCCGCCCGACCTCGTCCTCGTCCGCCCGCTTGCCGGAGCGGACGGCGCGCTCGGGCGCGGAGGAGCCGATCTCGTGGACGATCTGCCCGAGCAGGGGCGGGATCTCCTGGCCGTACTCGTCGAGGAGCACGGCGGCGTCCAGCAGCGCCTGGACCTGATCGTCGGGAATCGGACGGCTCATGATCTGCGCGTCGAGCGCCTGATCGGCCAGCAACGTCGCGAGGCGGGAGACCTCCGACAGACCGGCCGGTGCCGAGAGACCGCTGCTCATCGATGGGGTACCCTCATGATCGAACCGGAGCCCACGATAATCCGTGTTGGTGAGCCAATCCTTTCACCATGTTCGGCTCCCGCGTGCCGAATCCGGCCTGATCGTGATGGGACGGGGCGCCGCGGATGCTTCCCGAGAACGGCGGGGCCGGGCTAAGGTTCGGCCGTGCCTCGCCCAAGCCCTTCCCACCCCTCCGCCGCAGGACGCGGTTTCCTCATGCCGGAGGCCGGACCCGCTCCGGGCGGAACGGCCCTGTCGGCGCTCGCGCTGATCGGGCTCGCCGTGCTGACGGGTCCGGCTCAGGCCGGCTCGCCCCGCAGCGGGGCGAGCGCCTGCTACGTCACCGGCGGCGGCGCCCTCGAGATCTGCCGCTCGGAGAACGAGGCCGAGGGCGTCTACGCCGTCCCGCCGCCCTGCCGCTTCGTCCACGACGTGCAGATCCTGCGGCTGAAGGATACCGGGCCGCCGGGTCCGCTCCAGGTGATCTACCGGGCCGAGCCGCCGCGCCAGAGCGGTCGGCGAAGCGAGGATTCCTGCCCGGCCGACCTGCGCGCCACCGATCCCGTTTCGGGCGGCGCCGTGCGCATCGGCCGGCAGATCGAGACGCTGGCGACGGTCCTGCCGCCGACCGATCCCCGCTTCTGGAGCGAGGGTCTCAAGGGCGCCGGTCCGGCCCGGGCCGAACAGCCGCGCCGCCGCAGCCGGGCGAGCCGGCAGGCACGGCGCGAGGCCCGCCGGGCGGCCCGCGAGGCGGGGCAGCAGGACAAGATGACCTTCCGCGCCCAGGCGTCCGTGCCGGAGGACGACCTGTCCGGCAACGCCATGATGGTCGCCGGGCGCGATTGGGCGGGCGACCCGTACTACGCCATCCTCGCCACCGCGACGGAACCGTCCGGGGAAGGCCGCCGCCGGGTGCTGGTGCAGGCGCGGACCTACGATTTCCAGAGCCTCGACCTGCGCGTCGGGGCCGATCCCGGCACCGAGTGGCGGCCGTTCGGGGCGCCGTCCGAGGAGAAGGGGCGTCGGCGCGGCCGCGGCCAGCCCGCGGCGGTCAAGCCCGCGCCGGTGCTCGACGACGCGGGCAAGCCGATCGTCGGCAACTGCGCCGCGCCGGGTTTGGAGGCGCGCGGCCTGACCGGCTCGATCAGCGTGGTCGATCGCGTCTACCACTACTTCTACACCGACGTGCTGCCCGCCGATTGCGACGCGCCGCGAGCCAGGCGGCGCATGGCCCTGTACCTGCGCACGAGCCGCGACCCGCTGGCCGAGCGCACGTGGTCGGCGCCCGTCACGCTGATCGAGAGCCTGCCCGCCGAGACCGAGATCCGCGTCGCCAAGGCACGGGGCATGGACCGCTGGGCCGTGGCCTATTCCTGCTCGCGGCCGGTCACCGTCTCGGGCGGACCCGTGGCCGACATCTGCCTGCACTACACCGCCGACCTCTCGCCGGGCAGCATCACCGCCCTGACGCTCTATGCCGAGCCGATCGCGGCCGGCCATTCCGCGGCCTATCTCGGCCTGCGCTCCGGCGGTGACGCGCTCGGGCGCTTCACCCGCGACGGCTTCGGCTGGATGACCGACCGCTACGGCAACCTCGACGCGCCGACGATCTACCCCGACAAGGGCGGCTTCCTGACCTGGCTCGACCGCCGGGCGCCGCGGAGCGACGGCAGCGACGCCTCCTCGCTCTACGGGCGGCCGGTCTACTGGGCGACCTGGACGGTGCGGCCGCGCGCGGCCGCACCCTGACCCGGTGACGATTCCGGCCGGACGTTCGACAGAGGGATGAGCGGCCCTCGCGCCACCGTCGTTGATGAGAGAGCCTGCGCGCGGTCGCCGGGCCGGATCGGGCTCGCGAAGGCGCGGAAGGAGCAGGCCATGACGGTCACGACACTCGACTCCCTGGGCCAACGCCGCGGCGCCGACGTCCTGGTGGAGGTGCTGCGGTCGGAGGGCGTCCGCTACATCTTCGGCAATCCCGGCACGACCGAGTTGCCGCTGATCGACGCCCTGACGGACGCGCCCGACATCGCCTACGTCCTGGCGCTGCAGGAGGCGAGCGCCGTCGCCATGGCCGACGGCTACGCGCAGGGGGCACGGCGTCCGGGTTTCCTCAACCTGCACACCGCGGGCGGCCTCGGCCACGGCATGGGCAACCTGCTCAACGCCCAGATCTCCGGCACGCCGCTCGTGGTGACGGCGGGCCAGCAGGATTCGCGTCACGTCATCACCGATCCGCTGCTGTTCGGCGACCTGACCACCATCGCCGCCCCCACGGTGAAATGGGCGCGCGAGGTGACGAACGCCGACCAGCTTCCGGTGCTCCTGCGCCGCGCCTTCCACGATTGCTCGGCGGCGCCCTCGGGGCCGGTCTTCCTGTCGCTGCCGATGGACGTGATGGAGGCGATGACCGCCGCGCCGCTCGGCGAGATCTCCACCATCGACCACCACGCGGTGGCCGGGTCCCTCGACCGGCTCGCGGACCACCTCGCGGCCATCGCGCCGGGGCGGCTCGCCCTGATCGCCGGCGACGAGGTCGATGCCAGCGACGCCTCCTCCCAGGCAGTGCGCCTCGCCGATCTCCTGGCGGCGCCGGTCTACGGCTCGTCCTGGCCGGCGCATATCCCGTTCCCGACCGCCCACCCGCTCTGGATGGGCAACCTGCCGACCAAGGCGAGCGGCATCGCCGAGATCCTGGGCCGCTACGACGCGGTCTTCGCCCTCGGCGGCAAGTCGCTCATCACGGTGCTCTACACGGAAGGCTCGGCCGTGCCGCCGGGCACGCAGGTGTTCCAGCTCTCGGCGGATGCCCGCGACCTCGGCCGCACCTACGCGACGCGGCTCTCGACGGTGGGCAACGTGCGCGCCTCCCTCGACGTGCTGCTGCCGCTCCTGGAAACGCGCCTCGCGCCCCGCGCCGAGACCTATGCCCGCCTGCGCCGAGAGGCCGTCGCCGCCTACGACGCGCGCCGGGCCGCCCTGGCGGCCAAGGCGCAGGCCGCCTTCGCCGATCCCGTCATCCATCCCCTCGTCGCCGCCTGGGAGATCGCCCGCGTCGTCGGCTCCGACGTCGCGATCGTCGACGAGGCGCCCGCGACCCTGGGGCATCTGCGCACGATCCTGCACAGCACCTGGACGCGGCAATACGCGTCGATCCGCGGCGGGGTGCTCGGCTGGGGCATGCCGGCCTCGGTCGGCTTCTCCCTCGGGCTCGACCGGGCGCCGGTGGTCTGCATCGTCGGCGACGGCGCGGCGATGTACTCGCCCCAGGCGCTCTGGACCGCCGCCCACGAGCGGCTGCCGGTGACCTTCGTCGTGATCAACAATGCCGAGTACAACATCCTGAAGCAGTTCATGAAATCGCAGACGCACTACGCCTCGGTGCGCGCGAACCGCTTCATCGCCATGGATCTCACCGAGCCGCGCCTCGACTTCCTGGCGCTCGCGGCCTCGATGGGCGTTCCCTCCCGGCGGATCGAGCGGGCGGAGGACATTGCCGGTGCGGTGGAGGCGGGGATCCGTTCGGGCGAGCCGAACCTCGTGGAGGTGGTGGTCAGCGCGGTATGACGGCTTCCCCGCGAGCGACGCCGCCGACCCTCGTCTTCGACACGGATTGCGTCCTCTGCGCCGGGACGGTGCGGTTCGTGCTGGCGCACGAGCGCGACGATCGTCTGCACTTCATGGGCGCGTGGTCCGCCGAGGGTCTCGCCCTTGCCGCCCGCCACGGCTTCACCGCGGAGAATCTGAACGGCACCTTCCTGCTGGTTCGGGACGGCCGGGCGCTGACGCGCTCGGATGCCGCGCTCGCCGTGGCGCGGCATCTCAGGGCGCCGTGGCGCTGGTTCGGGCTGCTCAGGATCGTCCCGAGACCGCTGCGCGACCGCCTCTACGGCTTCATCGCGCGATACCGATACCGCCTGTTCGGGCGCCGCGAGGATTGCGCCCGCGTGCCGCCGGAGCAGCGGCACCGGTTCCACGGGGTGCAACCGGCGGACCCGCCGCAGCCGTAGACGCCGATCAGGCCTTGCGGGCCACCGTGAAGCGGGCGGCGTCCTTGAGCACCTGCGCCCGCTCGCCCCAAGGGGCGACGGCCTCCTCGCACAGCGCCACCAGCCGGTCGCACTCGGCCCGCGCGCCGTCGAGGCCGAGGCGGTCGACCAGGGTCGCCTTGCCGGCATCCTTGTCCTTGCCCGTGGCCTTGCCCATCGCCTCCGGCGAGGCCTCCCGATCCAGGATGTCGTCGGCGACCTGGAAGGCTTGGCCGAGCGCCTTGCCGTAGCGCAGCAACGCCGCCCGCTCGTCGGCATTCGCGCCGCCGACCAGGGCGCCGGCCTCGACGGAGAAGGCGAGGATCGCGCCGGTCTTCATCGCCTGCATCCGCAGGGTGTCGTCGATATCCATGTTGGCCGGGCCGAAGCGCCCCTCGGCCGAGAGGTCGAGGAGCTGGCCGCCGACCATGCCGCCGAGGCCGGACGCGCGGGCCAGCCCGAGCACCAGCTCCGCCCGGATCGCGGGATCGGGCTGCCAGCGCGGGTCGGCGGTGACCTCGAAGGCCAGGGTCTGGAGCGCGTCGCCGACGAGGATCGCGGTGGCCTCGTCGTAGGCCTTGTGGACGGTGGGCTTGCCGCGGCGCAGGTCGTCGTCGTCCATGGCCGGCAGGTCGTCGTGGACGAGGCTGTAGCAGTGGACGAGCTCGACCCCGGCGCCGGCCGCGAGCGCGGCCTCCTCGGCGCCGCCGAGCATCCGCGCGGTCTCGATGGCGAGGAACGGCCGCAGCCGCTTGCCGCCGCCGAGCACGGCGTGGCGCATCGCCTCCATCAGCCGCGGCGGCCGGGCGATCTCGCCGGCCTGAAGGGTCGGCCCGAGCAGATCGACGAGGAAAGTCTCGACGGTGCCGGCGACCTGAGCGAGCCTGTGGGTAAAGTCACCCGTATAGGCGTCCGCCTTGACCGAGGGGTGGGAAGCCTGCGTTGAGGTCATCGGGACTGGCCTGGATCGGGGAGGGGCGGACGCAAGGTGGCGGTGCCGGAGGAGAGCGAGGCGGAACGGCACGGGCGCGACCTGCGAAGGATCCCTTCGAGGCCTCTCGCGAGGACCGCCGCATCGCGGAATCCTGGTCCGAGGCGCCGAACCGGGCTGCGGCGCGCCGCCACCCTGATCACGCTGGCTCCCATTGCCATTCTTGCCTTCACGCTCACGCTCGCGCTCGTCTATAGCGTGGCGACCCCGCCCTCAACCCTGATGCTCGGGCGTTGGTTGACGCTCCAGGGCGTGCAGCGGGACAGCGTGCCCCTCGAGGCGATCGCCCCGGCGCTGGTCCAGGCGGTGATCGCCTCGGAAGACCAGCGCTTCTGCCTCCACAACGGCGTCGATTGGGGGGCGCTGCGCGAGGTGGTGGACGACGAGGAGGGCCCGAGCCGGGGAGCCTCCACCATCACCATGCAGACGGTCAAGAACGTCTTCCTCTGGCCCGGCCGCTCCTACATCCGCAAAGGGCTGGAGATCCCGCTCGCGGTGATGGCCGACGCGGTCTGGGGCAAGCGCCGGACGATGGAGATCTATCTCAACGTCGCCGAGTGGGGGGAGGGCATCTTCGGCGCCGAGGCCGCCGCCCGCCACTGGTTCCGCAAGAGCGCCCGCGACCTGACCCGCAACGAGGCCGCGCTGCTGGCCGCCGTGCTGCCGAACCCGATCCAGCGCAGCGCCGGCAAGCCGACCCGCGGGGTGCGGGCGATCGCGGCGCGCATCCAGGGGCGGATGGGGCAGGTCGAGGGGCTGATGGGGTGCTTGAGGCGCTGACGTTCAACCTCTCTCCGCCTCGCACAGCCGCGTCACCGCCCGCTCATAGGCCTTCGCGTCGAACTTCCTGAGCGAGTTCTCGCTCTGGTAGCGCACGCTCCCGAAGATCTTGCGGGTCTGCCACGGGCGGTCGTGCAGCCCGAAGATCCAGGCGACGTTGGTGAAGGAGTTCGCGTCGCGCCCGTCGAGGAAGTAGCGGTTGTTGAGCCGCAGCGTCCGGGCGAACGCCTCTTCCGGCGAGGGTGACCATTCGAGGATCTTCTTGCCCCAGTACATGCGCAGCTGGTTGTGCATGTAGCCCGTCTCGCGCATCTCGCGCATGGCGACGTTCCAGTAATGGTCGCGGGTCTTTCCCTCGGCCAGCTCCTCCTCGGAATAGAGGGTCGGACGCTCGTCCTCGGCATGCTCGGCCAGCGTCTTGCGGGCCCATTCGGGGACGGCGCGGGCGTAGTCGTCGTAGCCCTGCGTGTGGAAGACGTGGTTCATCGCCAGCTCGCGCCGGACGATCAGTTCCTCGAGATAGGCCGAGCGGTCGTCGCGGTCGCCGTCCTTGGCGGCGCGGATCGCCAGTGCGATCTCGACCGGCGAGATATGCCCGAAATGCAGGTAGGGGCTCATATGCGACGCGGCCCCGGCCTCCGGCTTGTTGCGGCCGGCGCCGTAGCCGGCGAACGCGTCCTGCAGGAAGTCTACGAGGCGTCCGGCGGCCTCGGTGTAGCCGCCGCGGAAGCGCTTCACCGGGCCGACCGTGGTGTCGAGCGTCAGTTCCGAGAGAAGCCGGTCCGGGTCGGAGACGTCGAGGCCGTCCTTCAGCTTCAGCCGCTTGATCAGCCCTTCGGCCGGGTTCTCGACTTTGCGCGGCTCCAGCGGCTCCAGGAAGTCGTCCCAGATCTTCTGGAGCTTCGGGCGCAGGGTGCGGGCGGCGTATTCGTGCTTGGTCGAGGCGGTCTCGACCGGGACCACGACGTCGCCCTCGACCTGGACAATCCGGCACTTCGCCTTCCGTTCGATCTCGCCGTACCATCCCTTCTGGATCGCGAGGTAGCCGCGGTCGAGCACCAGCAGGGCGGCCCTCTCCGAGAGGTCGATGGCGACCTCGGCCGGCGTCCCCCGGCGCGCGAGGAAGGCGATGCCGCGCGTCTCTAGGGCGGCGGCCGCGTCGGCGAGCCCCTGCAGCAGGAAGGCGTAGTGCCGGGCATTGGCTTCGGGAAAGCCGTTGGCGCCGTCGAGCAGGCCGAAGCAGACGAGAAGCGGGAGCTTGAGGCGGTTGGCTTCCTCGACCGCCAGTTCCAGCGCCGGATTGAACGGGACGCGCATGGATTGCTGCATCAGGTACAGCACGGCGTCGGCGCCATCCCGTGGCGGCACGTCGTTCAGCACCCGGATGCGGGCCGGTTGGATCGCCATCGCTCGAACATGCCCCCGTCTCGGCCGGTCTCGCCTGACGTCACCGGGGCGGGCGGCCGAATCGGACCCGGCCGCGTGATTCGGGCTTCACCCGTCGGCGACGCGAGGCGGACGGCGCGTCGGGGCAGGGAATGCACCAGCGCGGCAAACGTTGCATCGTCGTCGCGCCGATATGGGCCGGCCGCTCGCCGACGGACGCGGCGACGGAACAGAATTCGCGAAGCGCCTCAGTGATCTGGCGCGCTCGCACATCAGATCGCGTGCCGCCGTCTACTGCGACGGCCGCCGCGATCACTGCTCTCGGCCCGTGGAAGCGCATGCGGCATTTGAGTGACAGAGCTCCGGCGACGTGTGCCCGCACACGCGCGAAAGCGACCATTGCCGGCCAAACGACTTGAAAAATTCCGGGCAAAGAGCATTTTGTGCATTGCGGGAACGCGGACGGCGTCCGCCTCCCGCTGCCCTCCTTGGGCGTTTCCTCCCTAGACTTCGGGCCGCTCTTCACGGGCGGCTTTTTTTTGTCCCGGGGCCAGCCCTGTGATCCGCGGGCCCCGTCATCCGCGGGCGCGGGCGCGGATCATGAAGTTGTCGTAGGTGTACTCCGCCACCTGGAACCAGAGGTACTCCTCGTTCCGGAAGGTCTTCATCGCGTCGTAGATCCGCTTGAAGTCCGGGTTCTTGGCCGAGAGGTCGGCATAGACCTCGTTGGACGCCTTCAGCGCCGCCTCCATCACGTCCTGCGGGAAGGGGCGGAGCTGCGCCCCGCCCGAGACGAGCCGGCGCAGGGCCTGCGGGTTGCGCGCGTCGTAGCGCGCCTGCACCTCGGCATTCACCTGGGCCGCCGCCCCCTGCAGGATGGCGCGATAGGTCTTCGGCAGGCCCTTCCAGGCCTCGGCGTTGATCCAGAAATGCAGGAGGGCGCCGCCCTCCCAAAAGCCCGGGTAGTGGTAGATCGGCGCGACCTTCTGAAGGCCGAGCTTCTCATCGTCGTGCGGGCCGATCCACTCGGCGGCATCGAGCGCCTTGCTCTCCAGCGCGGCGTAGATCTCCGGCCCCGGCGTCGCCTGCACCGCCGCGCCGAGCTTGGCCAGAACCGTGGCGCCGAGCCCGCCGATGCGCAGCTTGAGCCCCTGGAGGTCGCCGACCGTCTTGATCTCCTTGCGGAACCAGCCGCCCATCTGCGCGCCGGTATTGCCGCCGGGCAGGGCCACCAATCCGTTCTTGGCGAAGATCTCAGCGAACAGCTCCGACGCGCCGCCCTGCAGCCACCACGCATTCTGCCCGCGCGCGTTGAGCCCGAACGGCATCGCCGTGGCGAGCGCGAAGGCGGGGTTCTTCGCCATGCCGAAACTGGCCGGCGCGTGGCCCATCTCGGACTTGCCGCCCCCGACCGCGTCGAGCAGCCCGTCGGCCGGGATCGACTCGCCCGCGGCCGAGACCTGGATCTGGAAGCGTCCGTCGGTCGCCTCGGCCACCGCCTTGGCGAGGCTCTCCGAGGCGCCGAACAGGATGTCGAGGCTGCGGGCATAGCCCGACGTCAGGCGCCAGCGCAGCTCGGGCGCGGATTGCTGGGCCTGGGCGGGACTCGCCAGCGGTCCGGCGGCGCTCAAGCCAGCGCCGAGTCCGGCGGTGAGCAGGGCGCGGCGCTGCACGGTCTTTGGCATCGATCTCCTGGGCATGGATCTCCCGGCTCGTCCCGCTCTGCGCGACCGCCCATCCGCTGGCCGACCGTTGCCATACACGTGAAGACCGCCATCGGGAAACCGGAGCGCGCCCCGTCGCCTCCCGCCTCCGGGCGTGATAGCAGGCTCGGCGTGAATACCGAGAAGCTCAGCCTCCACACCGTCTGCGGCCTCGACGAACTCGTCGAGCACCAGGCCCGCGGCGTTAGCCACGTCCTGTCGATCCTCGATCCCGATCGGGCGGATCCGGAGGCGTTCGGCGCCTACGGCACCCACCGGCGCACGGTCCTGCGCTTCCACGACGCCATCGAGCCGGCGCCGGGCATCGTCCTGCCGGAGCGCGCGGACATCGAGAAGATCCTGGCCTTCGGCCGCGACGCCATCGCCGATGGCGGCGAGGTCCACATCCTCGTCCACTGCCATGTCGGCATCTCGCGCTCGACCGCGGCGCTGGCGACCCTGTTCGCCGAGGCGGAGCCCGACACGCCGGCCGAGGACCTCGTCGCCCGCCTCCACGAGCAGCGGGAGAAGGCGTGGCCGAACGCGCGCATGATCGCCTTTGCCGACGAGATGCTCGGACGGCAGGGCAGCCTCAGCGAGGCGGTCCGCCGGCTGCACGCGCTGCAACTGCGCAAGCGTCCGCATCTCGATCAGGTGATGCGGGACCTCGGCCGCGGCGCGGAGGTGGACGCGGCCCTGCGCGACTGACGGGGTCCGTTCGCCCCGCTTCGACCCATCTCGGCGTCAGTTCGACTTGGCCGGGGTGAAATTGCCGTCGCGCCAGACGTAGAGCACGTAGCCCTGGGCGGTGATGTCGCCCTTGGCGTCGAAGCCGACGGAGCCGAGCACGAGGTCGAAGCGCTCGTTGTGCAGGGCCTTGGCGATCGGGCCGGGCTCGGTGCTGCGGGCGAAGTTGCCGGCTTCCACGAGCGCCTGGAGCGCGGCGTAGCCGTAGATCATCGAGCCGTCCGCCTCGATCCCCTGCGCCTTGAAGGCGGCGACCACGCCCTGCGCCTCGGGTTTCCGGCTCGGATCGAGGTAGAAGGTCATCAGCACGCCGTTGCTGGCGGGTCCGGCGATCTTGGCGAAGTCCGGCGTCGCGATGGCCGACGTCCCGAACCATTGCGGGCGAAAACCCCGCTCGGCCGAGATGCGGACCAGCCGGCCCATCTCCTGCGCGTCGCCTCCGTAATAGACCACGTCGATGCCCGCCCCCTTCAGCCGGTCGGCGAGCGCGGCGTCGTCGGCATCGGTCGGCTGGAAGGCGGTGGACAAAGCCTCGTTCACGCCGATGCGGTTCAGGTTGTCCTTCGTCGCCGCCGCGAGGGTGCGCGAGGCCGGCGACAGGTCGCTGAGGATGGCGATCTTCCGGTCGCGAAACCGCTCGGCGAGGATCGCCGCCGAGAGCTTCGCCTGGTCGTCGTCGCGGCCGCAGACCCGGAAGATCGTGGGCAGGCCGCGGTCGGTCAGCTTGGCGGCGACGGAGGCCGCGGTGATCATCACGATCCCGTTGACGGCGTAGACGTCCGACGCGGCCAGCGACGCGTTCGAGCAGACATGGCCCACCACGAGCCGCACGCCCGAGTTCACGTAGTGGTTGGCGACCGCCACCGCCTGATTCGAGTCGCAGGAATCATCCTGCACGTCGAGCACGATGGTCTCGCCGTTCATGCCGCCCTTGGCGTTGGCGTCCTTCGCCGCCGCCTCGACGCCGCGCAGAACCTGTTCGCCGACGGTGACATAGGGGCCGGTGCGCGGCACCGCGACGCCGACCTTGACCTCCGCTCTTGCCGGGACGGCCGTCGCAAGCACGGCCAACAGCGCGAGGGAGGTCGCAGCGAGGGCGAGGGGGCGTCGGACCGTCATGGCGCCTCTTTCCCAGCCCGCTGCCCCGTTGCCAAGGTCTGTCGGTCCGGACCGTTGTCGTCTGTCAGGATCACCGTCCTGTGCCGGCTCCCTATTCGGGACCGGCACGGCCGCGGATCCGACATCGCATTCGATGCATGGAATGACGCGGGCTGGGCCTTTGGCAAGTCGGGATCTCGATGAAGCGGGCGGTCTTTCGCGGGGGGAGGGGCGTGCGCGCGGTGCGCCCGCACCCGCGCACCGCCCGGACGATGGTCCTATCGCGTGACGGTGTAGATCGAGGCGCCCGCGGCGACCGGTGAGGTCACGGTCGAGAACACGCTCAACACCTTGCCCAGCTCCGCGAACGGTGAACTCGACACGTAGACGAGGTCGCGGTTGCGCATCCGGAAGCTCTGCGTCAGGAACAGCCCCTGCGGGTCGCGCAGGTTGACCCGGTACACCACCGGCACCTGCGGTGAGGCCAGGAGCGGCGAGTTCGGCCGCAGCCGCCGCACCACCGCCGCCGGCTCGTAGCGGAACAGGAACACGCCTTCCGGATCGGCCTGGGTCTCGCGCAGGCCTGCGGCGCGGGCCAGCGCCTGCGACAGCGTCAGACCGTCGGCCCCGAACGGCACCTCGGTGGTGTTGCCGAGCGCGCCCACCGACAGGAAGGTCTGCGGATCGCGCACCAGCGTCAGCGTGTCGTCGGGGCGCACGAAGATGTTCTCGCGCGGGTTGGCGACCACCGTCGTCATCGGCACGGTGACGGTGCGGTTGCCGCGCGACAGCCGGACGAAGGTCTCGGCCACCGGCGTGCGCACGCCGCCGGCCTGGGCGATGACGTCGAGCAGCCGGTCGCCGCGGCCCGAGAGCGGCACGCGCTTGCCCGTGGCCGCCTCGCCGGTGACGGTGACCGATTGCGAGACCGGCTTGGTGACGGAAACGAGCACCTGCGGCTGGATCGCCTTGCCGGCGAGTTCGGTCTCGATCAGCGCCTGGACGTCCTGGGTGCGGCGGCCGACGACCTTGATGCGGCCGGCATAGGGCATGGTGATGCCGCCGTCGGGTCCGACCACCTGTTCGGGGATCGTGGCGGACTTGGAGCCGGCGGAGAAGCGGTCGGAGACGAGCGGACCAGAGAACAGGCCGCCGGCACCGGCCTCCCAGACCTGGACGGCGACCGAGTCACCGATGCCGATCACCGGTTCGACGGCGGGGCGATGGTCGCCGAAGGTGACGAGGAGGCTGTCGAGAGGTCGTGTGCGCAGGGACTCGACGATGGCGGGGGTGACGTCGATGATCTCGTAGCGGGCGAACAGGCCCTCGGCGGTGGCGATGTCGGCGCCGCTCT
>NZ_JBELQE010000017.1:0-95365 GCF_040270385.1 Methylorubrum podarium
CATCTCTCACGGTCCGATTACTCGGACCCGCAAGGACATGAACAAGCCGCCCACGTTTCTCTTTCTCGATGATTCACTTGTCAAAGAGCGCGAGGCCAGCCCCCGAAGGGGCCACCTCCACCGAAGACGCGCCGACAGCCCGGTTGCCCGGCCCACACAGCCCACCCTCGGCGATGAAGTCCGCGGCGCGGGATCGACCCCGCCGCTCGCGGTCCGCGGCGTCTAGAGCCGGCGAACCGTCCTGTCAACCGCCCCACGCAAGCGCCACGGCGCCGGAAACGGCCAACACCCCGGAACAGGAAGGACAGCGATCGCCCGATCCAGTCACCCGGATCAGCTCCGCTCCACCGACAATCCCGAAGACCAGAGAAACCCCCGCCCCACCACGTGGTGGACCGCGGCGCCCCGCCGGCGAAAGCGGGTATATGGGGCTCAAGCCCGGGCGTCAATCGGAAAATCGCGGAAGGCGCGATCGCGCCCGCCACGGAGCCTCGGAACGCATCCGGCGGCCCTTCCGCAGCGGCAGTACCCTCGTATCGCGATGAGGCTCCCTCCCCCGCCTTGCGACCGGCACGCGTCGGCCTGACGGATGCCGTCGGTCAGCTCGTGAGTCGCCGGAGCTCCCCCCGAGCGATCCCGATGAGCGTCCGGACCGCGAGGGCCGCGATCGTCACGGTGGCGAAGGCAAGCAGCCCCAGGGCCAGGGCGTCGATCGCGGGTGCGCCCGCTTGCCCGGCATAGCGCAGGGCAGCGCCGGCCATGGCCGCCAGGGGAAAGCTCACGGCCCACCACGACACGCGGAACGGGCAGCAGCGCGGCAGGTCGCGCAGGCGACCGACGAGCACGGCGAGGACGAACAGACCGATGAGGAACAGCGCCTCCGCGAAGGCATCGATCCGGCCGAGCGTCGCGGTGTAGCTGGAGAAACCGACGGCGAAGGGCGCGACCAAGATCATCAGCGTCGGCCGCTGGCCCGCGGGCAGCGGCTCCTCGAAGACCAGGCGGGCGAAGACCAGGGTGAAGAGCGGAACCGCGAAGAAGAGGCCGACGCTCAGCGCGAACATCGCCAGGGTCTGCGTGTGGGGCAGGCCGAGCACGGGCGCGGCGAGCGGGATGTCGAGGAGGCCGACCACCGGCACCATCCAGGCGGGCGTCGCGTGGGCGAGTTGCTGGCGGCTTCCCATCCAGCGGCTGACGATGAGGACGGCGAACACAACCATGCCCGCCGCGCCGGTGACCCAGGCCGCCACGGCGAGCGTCGGACTGACGCCGCCGAGGACGAAGGGCAGCAGCAGCAGGCTGATGAGGACGGTTCCGAACAGGTTGCCGGCGATCGGATGGCGGAACTCGGCCAGCACCGTCGGCCAAGCGGTGACCGCCTTCGCACCGTAGGCCAGCGCCAGGACAAGGAAGGTGAGGAGCGCGCCCCAGCCGATCGCGTCGGCGACGAGGGTGGGCAGGCCGTAGCGCGCGCTGGCGAGACGCCACGCGACGCTCAGGCCGGTGAGCCCCATCACAGCGCCGAACAGGGCGACCGGCAGGTATTCGAAGCGCGGCGCGAGGCCGGCACGAACCGGCCTCGCCTCCCCCGGAGAAGCCGCGACCGTCGTCATCATCCCGCTCCTCCGCCCGATCCCTCCACCTCAGACACCGGACAGATGCGTCTTGGCAAGCGGGAGGCTGCGCACGCGCCGGCCGGTCAGGGCCGCGACCGCGTTGACCACCGCGGGCGGCACGCCGGGCAGGCCGGGCTCGCCGATGCCGCCCATCGGTGCGCCGCTCTCGACGATGGCGACGTGGACCCGCGGCATCCGCTCGCGGTCGAGGATCGGGTAGGCGTCGAAATTCTTCGCCTGCCGCTGCCCGTTCTCGTAGACCACCTGCTCCAGCAGCGTCGCGGAGAGGCCGAGGGCCGCCGCGCTCTCGACCTGCCGCTTGACGATGGCCGGGTTGACCACGCTGCCCGGATCGATGGCGATCCAGAGATCGTGCACCCGCGCCTCGCCGTCCTTCAGCGAGACCTCGGCGATGGTCGCGGTCTCCGAACCGAAGGGCGAGGCCATCGAGACGCCGCGCGCCCGGCGGCTTCCGTCCTCCGCCGCGAACGGACCGCGGCGCCAGCCGCCGGCGAGATCCGCGACCGCCCGGAGCAGCGTCCGGTGGCGCGGGCTGTCTTTCAGCAGCGCGAGGCGCAGATCGAACGGGTCCCGGCCGCCGGCCGCCGCGATCTCGTCGAGGAAGCTCTCGTAGAAGTAGTCGTTCATCGAGTGGCCGACCGAGCGCCAGAAGGCGATCGTCACGGGATGGGGCACCTTCACGTAGTCGAGGCGCCGGTTCGGAATGGCGTAGGGCTTCTTGTCGAGGCCCTCGACCACGGAGGAATCGACCGGCGACTTGAAAAGCGCGCCGAACCAGCGGCCGATCGGGCCCTCGCCGACGGCACTCGTCTGCAGCGCCGTCGGCAGACCGTCGGCGCCGAGGGCGGCCCTGAAGCGGGCGAAGCTCAGGGGGCGCACGGCGTCCATGCCGAACTCCTCCTCCCGCGACCACAGCACCCGCACGGGGCGGCCGGTCGCCTTCGCGAGCAGGATCGCCTGCGGGAACGGGTTGGCCGGGCCGTAGTAGAAATGGCGCCCGAAGAAGCCGCCCAGCATCGGCGAGTGGATGCGCACCTGCTCCGGACTCAGCCCCGCGGTCTTCGCGGCGATCTGCTGGAACAGCTCCGGCATCTGGTTCGGCAGCCAGAGATCGAGGCTGCCATCCGCCGTGAAGCGCGCGACGGCCGAGGGCGGTTCGAGCTGGGCATGCGCGAGATAGGGCGCGTCGTACTCCGCCTCGATGACCCGCGCGGCGCCCGCGAAGGCGGCGGCCGGGTCGCCCTCCTGCTCTGCAGGAATGCCGGGCTCGGTCGAGCCCTTCAGCGCCGCCAGCATCGCCGCCGAGGAAAAGCTTTGGGAGACCGTGGCGATCCCGTCGGCCGCGGCCTCGGTCCAGGTCACCTGCAGCGCCTCCGCGCCTTTCCACGCGCGCCACCAGGAATCGGCCACCACCGCCACCGCGCCGGGCAGGCGGTGGATCGAGTGGACGCCCGGCATCGCCCGCACCTCCGCCTCGTTGGCGATGGCCCGCGGCTCGGTGCCGAGATGCGGCGCGTGCTGCACGGCCGCGTGCAGCATGCCCTCGACGCGGATGTCGATGGCGTAGGTCGCCCGGCCGGTCGCCTTGTCGCGCATGTCGAGCCGGGCCACCGGCCGGCCGATCCAGCGGAAGGTCTTGGCGTCTTTCAGCGCGACATCGTCCCGCGGCTGGAGCGCGAGGGCGGCTTCGGCGAGTTCGCCGTAGCCGAGGGTCCGGCCGGAGGCGGCGTGGATCACGCGTCCGTCCGCGGTCGTCAGGCTGTCCTGCGGCACGGCGAGCCTGGCGGCGGCGGCGCGCAGCAGCATCTCGCGGGCGGTGGCGCCGAGCCGGCGCATCGCCTCGAAGCTCGACCGGGTCGAGAAGCTGCCGCCGGTCATGCGCAGGCCGTTGACGACGGCGTAATCGGGGCCGGGCGGCGCGCATTCCACCGCGAACCGGGCCGGATCGAGGTCGAGTTCCTCGCCGATGGTCTGGGCGAGCCCGGTATTGATGCCCTGGCCGCCCTCCACGAACGGGCTGAGCAGGCGCACGGAGCTGTCCGGCCGGATCTCGAGGAAGGCGGCGACCCGGGTGCCGGGCTTCGGCGCGACCGCCGCCGGCCCTTCCGCGCGGGTCTGCGCGGCGGCCCCGCCCGGGAGGTCGATGCCGAGCAGGAGCGCGCCGGTGGCGATGCCGAGAAAACCGCGGCGCGAAAGGTTTCGGACCGGCTCGGGGCCGGGCCGGGCACCGATGCCGAGGCGACGCAGCGGCGTGAGATCGTTCATCCTCGCCTCCCTCAGGCCGCGGCCTGCCGCACGGCGGCGGCGATGGCGTTGTAGGTGCCGCAGCGGCACAGGTTGGTCATCGCGGCGGCGATCTCGTCCTCGGAGGGTTTCGGGGTCTCCTTGAGCAGGCCGGTCGCGGCCATGACCTGGCCGGACTGGCAGTAGCCGCATTGCGGCACCTCGATCCCGATCCAGGCCGCCACGACCCGGGCGCCGACCGAATCCGCCTCGATCGCCTCGATGGTGGTGACGCCCTGCGCGCCGACGCTCTCCACCGGCATCTGGCAGGAGCGGACCGCCTGCCCGTCGAGCAGCACCGTGCAGGCACCGCACTGGCCGATGCCGCAGCCGTATTTCGTGCCGGTCAGGCCGAGCGCGTCGCGCAGCACGAAGAGGAGCGGCGTGTCCGGCTCGGCGTCGACACTGTGCTGCCGACCGTTGATCGTGAGATTCACCATCGATCGATGCCTCCGAGGCTTCGTCTGAGCGAATGCATGGTCATCGCTGGCCTGGCATGCGGCAACGCCATAAACGCGGCGATTTCGGACATGCCGGCGAAGGGGGCGTACCCCGCCTTTCTCCGTTGGGCGGCACGCGACCGGCGCCAGGAACGGCGGTCGCGTGCCGCCCTCGCTCAGGCCCAGCCGTCCAGCACGATCTTGCCCCTGGCCCGCCCGCTCTCGATCAGCGCGTGGGCGCGGCGGAGGTTGGCGGCCGAAATCGCCCCGAAATGGTCGGCCACCGTGGTCTTCAGGATGCCCGCATCGACGAGGCGCGCGACCTCGTCGAGCAGGCGGCCCTGCGCATCCATGTCGGCGGTGGCGAACATCGAGCGGGTGAACATGAACTCCCAATGCGTCGAGACGCTCTTCTGCTTGAACGGCAGCACGTCGAGGGACGCGGGATCGTCGATCAGCGCGAACCGGCCCTGCGGCGCGATCAGGGTGCCGATCTCCGGCAGGTGCCGGTCGGTATGGGTGGTCGAGAACACGAAGGCAGGGGCGCCGAGGCCGAGCGCCGCGACCTCCGCCGCGAGCGGGCGGGTGTGATCGATGACGTGGTGGGCGCCGAGCGTCCGGCTCCACGCCGCCGTCTCGGGCCGCGAGGCGGTGGCGATCACGGTCAGGTCGGTGAGCCGTCGGGCGAGCTGGACGGCGATGGAGCCGACGCCGCCGGCTCCGCCCACGATGAGGAGCGCGGGCGCCGCTCCGGGCACCGGCCGGCGGATGTCGAGCCGGTCGAACAAGGCCTCCCAGGCGGTGATCGCGGTGAGCGGCATCGCCGCGGCCTCGGGGAAGGACAGGGCGGCGGGCTTGCGGCCGACGATCCGCTCATCGACGCAATGCAGTTCGGCATTGGTGCCGGGTCGCCCCAGCGCGCCGGCGTAGAAGACCGCATCCCCGACCTTGAATCGGGTCACCTCCGGGCCGACGGCCTCGACGAGGCCGGCGGCGTCGTAGCCCAGGACCTGCGGCTGCCCCTCGGGCGGGTCGGCGCGTCTGCGGACCTTGGTGTCGACCGGATTGACCGAGACCGCCCGCACCCGGACCAGGAGGTCGCGCGGCCCCGGCGCCGGCTCGGGCAAGTCGAGGTCGAGGAGCGCCTGCTCGTCCTCGATGGGCAGGGGTTTGTGGAAGCCGACGGCACGCATGGGATGACTCCTTCTGGTCGGGACCCGCGTCAGATGCGGGCCTTCGTTCGGTTCGGGAGAGTGAGGCGGGCGGGCACCGCGCTGGCGGCGATGCCGAGGACGATCGCCAGGGCGCCGAGGATGAGGTCGGGTCCGGGCGCCTCGTGCAGCGTCGCCGCCGCGATCGCGAGTCCGGTGACCGGCACCGCGAGCATCAGCGTCGACATCCGGCTCGCCGGCACCCGCCGGCTCGCGGCGTTGACGGCACAGAAGCCGAAGGCGGTGGCGAGCGGCCCGACGAAGATCAGGCAGGCCCAGAACGTCGCCGTCCCATCGCCGGTGAACGGTCCCTCGACCGCGAGGGCGAGCGGCAGCAGCACGGCGGCGGCCAGCAGCATCTGCCAGGGCGCGAGTTCCACCGCGGAGGCCGCCGAGCGCCCGTAGCGCAGGTGCAGGATGCAGGCGGCCCAGGCGGCGGAGGCTGCGAGCAGCATCGCGTGGGCGCCGAGCACGGCCCCGTCCCGCCAATCGATGGCGTGCGGGCTGAACAGGGTCAGCACGCCCAGCGCCGCCAGCCCGATCCCGGCCCATTGCGTGCGCGAGATCCGCTCGCCGAAGACCAGCACCGCCACCGGCACGACCCAGATCGGCGTGGTGTAGCTCAGGATCGCCGAGCGCCCGGCCGGCAGATGCGTCATCGCCACGGCGCCGAGCGCGGTGAACAGCATCATCTGCAGCAGGCCGATGGAGGCGATGACGGGCAGGTCCGCGCCTCGGGGCCGCCGGATCGCACCGCGGGCGGCCTGCCACGCGAACAGGCAGGCGGCGCCGGTGGCGAAGCGCAGGGCCGAGAACCAGAGCGGCGAGACGTGGCCGAGGCCGAGCTTCATCACCGGCCAGTTCGCACCCCAGAGCAGGATCGCGCCGCCGAGCAGGAGCGCCGGCGGCGAGCCTACCGCGGCACCGCGACGCCGAAGCACGGGCGGAGCCGGCAGGGCATGGCAGGCGGGCGGCGACGCGACGGCGGTCGAGGCGGGCATGGCTGGCCTCATCGAAGGGGGAACGGAGCCGGGCTCGAAGCCGGTCCGGCCGGTCATCACGACCGGCGAAAGCAAGGATGCGCCGCCTAGATGAAGTTGGGAAACGCATAGTTCTGATCGGTGCGATCAGATTTTCTGCTTGCTGGCAGGCCGCCGAGCCGTGACAACACGCTGTCGGCCGCGCTCTTCTGGGCGTCCGCGGCGCGCAAGCGAAGAGGCGAATGGCCATGCGCCACCCCGATCTCGAACTCGACCTGCTCCGCGCCTTCGTGGCCGTAGCCGAGACCGGCAGCTTCACCGCCGCCGCCGACGTCGTGCATCGCTCGCAATCGGCGGTGAGCCAGAAGGTCCTGCGGCTGGAGGAGATCCTGGGGCGGCGGGTCTTCGACCGTACCAGCCGCAGCCTCGGCCTGACCCCGGACGGCGAGCGCCTGCTCGTCGCTGCGCGGCAGATGCTGGAGTTCAACGACAAGCTGATGCGCGAGTGGCGCGAGCCGCCGGCCAGCGGCACTCTGCGGCTCGGTGTGTCCGAGGATTTCATCCCCGGCCAGTTGCCGAAGCTGCTCGCGCGCTTCGGCCGGTTCTATCCCGGGGTGCATATCGACCTGATGACCGGGCTGAGCTGCACCCTGCTGGAGGCCTACGACGCCGATCGCCTCGACGCGGTGATCGCCAAGCGCAGCGGCGTCCATCCGCGCGGCCGGGTGATCTGGCGCGAGCCGCTCGTGTGGCTCGCCTCCGCCGATTACGAATTGGATTTCACCAGGCCCGCCCGGCTGGTGATGCTCGCCCCGCCCTGCAGCTACCGCGAGATGATGATCGCGGCGCTCGACTCGGTTCGGCGGGAGTGGAACGCGGCCTGCACCGCGAGCAGCCTCACCGGAGTGCAGGCGGCGGTGGCCGGGGGCCTCGGCGTGACGCTGCTCGGCCGCTCGTTCCTGCAGGAGGGCATGCAGATCCTGCGCGCGCCCGAAATCTGGCCGGCTCTGCCGATGACCGAAGTCATGGTCCTCGGCGAGGAGCGGGCCGCGGACCTCGTGCAGCCGCTCATTACCTTCCTCGGCGAAAGCCTCGCTGGCCGCGACGGGCTGGACTTCGCCGCGTGATGTCCCGGGCTGCCAAAGGGCGAGCCCTTTGGCGGGGTGCCGGGGCAGAGCCCCGGCATTCTTCCAGGGTCTCGCCCTGGACCCACGAAAGGACGCGTCCTTTCGAAACCTATGCGTTCGCCGCGCGGTAGCGCGCGGCCGGGACGGCGCTCGACAGGTGCGGCAGCATCGTCTGGCGCGCCGCCTCCCAGGCGTCCCACTCGGCGCCGTCCTGCAACGAGGGGATCGTGGCGAACTCGCCCCGGTCGAGGCCGGCGAGCGCAGCATCCACCAGATCCTCGGCCGACATCACCCAGTCCTGCGGCAGGTTGCTCGCCGGAAGGCCGGCCACGTCCCAGAACTCGGTGCCGGTCGCGCCCGGTAACACCACCTGCACGGTGACGCCGGTGCCGGCGAGTTCCTTGCGCAGGGAGTGGCTGAAGCCGAGGACGAAGGATTTCGAGCCGCCATAGACCCCGTTCAGCACCTCCGGTCCGATCGCGACGATCGAGGCGATGTTGATGATCGTGCCCCGCCCGCGGGCGGTGAAGGCCGGCACCGCGGCGTAGGTCAGGCGCATCGGCGCGGTAACGTTGATGGCGATCATCCGCTCCATCTCGTCCACCGGGGCGGAAGCGAGCGGCGCGGCGCTGCCGAAGCCGGCATTGTTGACGAGATGCGTGATGGACGCGTCGCTCTTGAGGATCTCCTCGACCGCGGCGAGACCCGCGCGCTCGGTCAGGTCGGCCTCGACGGTGCGGACCGCGACGCCGTGGCGGCGGGACAGGTCGTCGGCCACCGCGTCGAGTCGCGCCCGGTTGCGGGCGACGAGGATCAGGTCGTGGCCGCGGCGAGCGAAACGGTCGGCGTAGACGGCGCCGATGCCGGAGGAGGCGCCGGTGATCAGCACGGTGCCGGAGGTCGAGGTCATGGTCGTCGTCCTGTCCTGGGGCCGGCCCCGGCATCTGCCGAGCCTGTGCGGCCGTTGGCGATGTCAGGACCCTATCCCTGGACGGGCGTGTCTTAAATGACGTATAAACGTCAAATCAGGACATGAACGTGGAGCGTCCGATGCGGCAGGTCGGATTCATTCTGGAGGACGGCTTTCAGGTGATGGGGTTGGCCGCCCTGTCGGCCTTCGAGTTCGCCAACGTGCATCTCGGCCGCGAAGCCTACCGCCTGGTCGTGATGTCGGAGCGGGGCGGCACCGTCCGCTCCTCCCTCGGAATCGGCATCGAGACCGTGGCGCTGACAGAGACGCCCGACACGCTGATGGTCGTCGGCGAGTTGCTGCCCCGCCCGCTCACGCCGCGCCTGCGCGACTACATCGCCGGGGCCGGGCGGACCGCGCGCCGGGTCGCGGGCCTCTGCACCGGCGCCTTCGCCCTGGCCGAGGCCGGGCTCCTCGACGGCCGGGTGGCGACGACGCACTGGGCCCATGCCCGCGACCTGCAGCAGCGCTATCCCCACATCCGCGTCGATGACGACCGCATCTTCGTCTCAGACGGCCCGATCTGGACCTCGGCCGGGATGAGCGCGGCGATCGACCTGACGCTGGCGCTGATCGAGGACGATCACGGCACGGAGCTGTCGCGCGCCATCGCCCGCAAGCTCGTGGTCTATCACCGCCGCCCCGGCGGCCAGTCGCAGTTCTCGGCCTTGCTCGAACTGGAGCCGCGCTCGGACCGGGTCCGCCGCGCGCTGCTCTACGCCAAGGAGCACCTGCGCAATCCGCTGACCGTGGAGGAACTGGCGGAGGCCGCCCGTGTCAGCCCGCGCCAGTTCAGCCGGCTCTTCCGTGAGGAGACCGGGCAATCCCCGGCAAAGGCGGTCGAGCGGCTGCGGCTCGAGGCGGCGAAGGCCTTGCTCGAAGAGGGGCGCCATTCCATGGACGTGGTCGCCCGCGACACGGGCTTCGCCGACCGCGACCGGATGCGCCGCGCCTTCCTGCGCGCCTTCGGCCATCCGCCGCAGAGCCTGCGCCGCAGCCTGCGCCTGATCGAGGGCTCCGAACCCTCGGCCGCGTGATCCGGGGCGGCGCCGATTTCCGGACCGGCGATTTTTTTTGGCAATTTTTTGAGGCCGGCTTCGCGAAAACCGGTCTGTCGCTCCCATGCCCCCGTCGAGGGCGGATGGACACCGCCCGATCAGGGAGAAGCGACATGAACAAGGTGATGATCCTCGCGCTCGTCGGTGCCGGCCTCCTCGGCGCCGCGCCCTCCGCCTTCGCCCAGGACGGCGCCGCGCCGACCGGCAACCAGGAGTTCATCGGCGTCGATCTCGACAACGGCGGCGTCTACTACAACGGGCGCAATTCCGGACGGTACTGCCTCTACCGCACCGTCGAGGTGTTCAACCGCTACACCGGCTACGTCGAGGCCCGCCGGGTGCGCCGCTGCGGCCGCGGCCTCTACCTGCCGTAGGGAGGCGACGCGATGCTGACCGCCCTCTCGCCGCTCCACCTCGCCGCCCTCGGCCTCATCCTCACGCTCTTCGCCGGGGGCTGAGCCTCGCCCGCCCCCCCGCCGGACAGGCGGCACGGCACCGATGCGCCCTCGTCGAGCGACATTGTTTCCCAGCCTTCGAGCGGCTACCCCTGGGCGGCGTCCGAGCGCGGACGCGCCCCGCTCCAAGGATGACAGCCTCGGTCCGCGAACCGAGAGGAGGACGAACCGCATGCCGAGACGGGCCCCGGTCATCGCCGCGCGCAGAGCCTTTCGAACAGCCGCTCTCCTCCTGGCAGCCTGCCTCGCCCTCGCCGCGCCGGCCGGAGCCGCGCCCGAGGCGACGCCGTTCTCCGACAACGCCGACTCGGTCGCGGTGGTGATCGGCAACCGCAGCTACAAGCAGACGGTCCCGGTCGATTACGCCCACAACGACGCGGAGGCGATCCGCGCCTACCTGATCGAGCGCCTCGGCTACCGCGACAGCAACGTCTTCATCCTGAAGGACGCGACCCTCAACGAGTTCAACCAAGTCTTCGGCACCGAGCGCAACCCGCAATCGGGCCGGCTCTGGCGCAACGCCCGCGAGGGCCGCTCGAACGTCTTCGTCTACTATTCCGGCCACGGCGTGCCGGATCTGACGACGAAGCAGCCCTTCCTGCTGCCGGAGGACGGCAACCCGAACCAGGGCGAGAGCGGCTATTCCCTGGAGACCCTCTACCGCAACCTCGACCTCGTGAAGCGCAAGATCGGGCCCGAGCGCCAGCTCGTGGTGATGGTCGATGCCTGCTTCACCGGCGAGACGGGGCGCAAGGGCGAGAGCCTGCTCGCCGTCTCGGCGCCCGGCTTCGCCCCGGCCCGGCCGAAGGCGGAGACCGGAATCACGCGCCTCGTCGCCACCTCGGGCGCGACGCCCGCGAACTGGGACGAGGCGAACAAGCTCGGCCTCCTCACCAGCCGCTTCCTGATGGGCGTCTCGGGCCTCGCCGATGCGAAGGACGGACCCGGCAACGGCGACGGGCTGATCCAGTGGCCGGAGTTGAAGGGCTATCTGCGCCGCGAGGTCGAGGAGGCGGCGCGGCGCGCCTCGGGCCGCGAGCAGGTGCCGGAGATCGACGACGCGCCGATCGTGGTGAAGGCCTCGCTCCCCGTCGCGGCGGTGGCCGGCGGCGTCGCGGCGATCCGCGACGAGGCGGTGTGGCGCCGGGCGGAGACCCTCGGCACCCGCGAGGCGTTCGAGGCCTATGTCGGCACCTGCGGCGAGGCTTGCAGCTACCGCTCGCAGGCGATGGACCGGCTGCTCGCCGGCCGCAAGCGCGACGCGGCGGCGATCGACCAGGAGAACTGGGCGAAGTTCGGGGCACAGCGGCAGTACCAGGCCTATCTCGATTCCTGCGGCGAGGTCTGCGCCTATCGCGGCCTCGCGGAGGGCTATCTCGGCGGCTCGAATCCGAGCGGCGATCCGCGGGTGATGCGCTGCGACGAGCTCGCCGCCGGCACCGACGACCCCGACCGGCCGAACGGCGTGCCGGGGGTGAAGCTCGGGCGGATCGAGGCCTCCGCCGCCATCGAGGCCTGCCGCGGGGCGTCGGCCGCCTATCCGCAGCTGCGCCGCCTCTCCTACCAGCTCGGCCGCGCCTACGACCGGGCCGACCGCTACAAGGAGGCGTTCGCGGCCTACGACCGGGCGGCCAAGGCCGGCAGCGTCTCGGCGATGAACAACCTCGCCACGCTCTACGAGAACGGCCAGGGCGTGAAGCGCGCGCAGGCCGAGGCGTTCCGCCTCTACCGGCAGGCGGGCGAGGCCGGCAACGTGGTGGCGCTCGCCAACGCCGCGCGGATGCTCGAATACGGCAACGGCATCCCGAAGGACGAGGCCGGCGCGGTGGCGCTCTACAAGCGCGCGGTCGCGGGCGGCGACGTCGCCTCGATCTCGAAGCTGGTGCCGCACTACGCCACCGGCGCCTACGGCTTCCCGAGGGACCTGCGCCAGGGCTTCGACCTGTTCCGGCAGGCGGCCGACAAGGGCGATCCGGTCGCCATGGCGACGATGGCGACGCTGATCGACAACGGCTTCGGCCGCTACTTCCCCGGAGTGCGCGCCTCCGACATGGTGCTGCGGGCGCTGAAGCGGGGCGAGCTCGGCGCGGCCTCGGTCTCGGCCACCGACACGGCGGCACAGAAGCTGAAGCCCGAGACGATCCGCACCGTGCAGCGCGCGGTCAAGGAGGCGGATTACTATTCGGGCGCCCTCGACGGCCGCTTCAACCCGGTCTTCGTCCGCGCCCTCGACCAGTACGCCCGGGCGAACGAGGCGGAATGAGCGGAGGGGTGACTCAGCGCGCCGCATCCCCTCCCCCCCACGGATCTCGGGCCTGTCCGAGATCCGCAAGCGTCTGCCCAAGTCGGGCAGGCCCGCCTTGGGTGGGGGAGGGCGGCCCTCGCGTCGGCGAGGGTCGGGAGCGGGGAACGACGGTGCAGAATGGGTCTCGGCCCTCCATGCCGGCCTCGCCTCCTTCGTGCGCGTGGTTCCCCTCTCCCCCCCTGCTTCGCAGGGTACCCTCCCCCGCGGAGGGGGGAGGGAAAGCGGCCGCGGTCCTGCTCTTCTCAATCCTGATCGCCGGCTCCCCCGCCCGCGCCGACCCGACCACCGCCACGCTCAGTCCCTTCCTCGACGCGGTGGCGGCCTGCGCCGGGCGGCCGGACCTGACGCTCGCCGTGATCGGCGTCGAGCCGGGCCAGACCGCGCTCTCGCGGGAGCAGGCGGAGGAGGTGCGCCTCGCCATCGAGAGCCGGCTTCAGGCCACCGGCCGCGTGCGGCTCGCACCCGCCGCCGACGTGGTGCGGATCAAGGGCCTGCGCGAGGGCACGACCGGACTGTCCGGAGCGGAGGCCGAGGCGCAGATCCGCGCGGCCTTCTCGGGCGATGCCAGCGTCTTCCTGGTGGAGCCGCGCCGGGCCGGCGAGACCGCGGCCCTGCGGCTCCAGGCGATCACCCGCAGCGCCGCCTGCAAGGCGACGAGCGAGCCGGTGATCGTGCCGATCCGCGTCGGGGCGGGCGTCGCCGACATCGATGCGGTGATGGAGGGCGCGGTGAAGGCCTTCGCGGGGGCCGCGCCGAACGCGACCACCGTCGAGGTCTGCCCGTTCGTGGCGGAGGGCGGCCACTCGACCTGCGCCGGGGTGCTCACCGATCGCCTCGTCATCGCCCTCGACGCCGAGGCGCGCTCGGCCAACCGCATCCTGAAGGGCGCGCGCCTCGACGTGCGTCGCCGCCCGCCCGGCACCGCCTGCGCCGGCCCGATCACCGCGCGCGGGCGCTTCCTCACCGACCAAAGCAGGCAATCCTTCATGGAGCTGGAGTTCCAGCGCGACGGCGCGGTGCTGGCCCCGACCGGGCGGCGGCGCATCGGGATCGAGGGGCTCGGCTGCGATCCGACCCCGCGGCCCTTCCTCGACCATCTGGCGGCCACCGCCCGAACGGATGCCGGGCGCCTCACCGTCGCGGCCACCGCCACGCCGTTCTCGGCCGGGCAGCGCCTGGAGATGCGCATCGAGGCCCGCGCCCGGCAGACCCTCTATTGCTGGGTGGTCGCCCCCGACGAGACCGCCTTCGTCGCCCTGCCGGTGCGCGGCAACGCCGCCTCGGCGGCCCCGCTCAAGCCCGGCGACACCCGCCGGTACCCGCGCGGCTACGGTCTCGACGAGATCGTGGCGGGCGAGCCCTTCGAGAACCTGTTCGCCTGTTTCGGCGTCGAGGGCGGCCTGCCGCCGGAACTCGCGGAGCGCTGGCTCGCGGCCGCACCGGGCGCCGACGGCGAGGCGAAACTGCTCCAGCCGCCCGACGTGCTCGACCTTCTGGACAAGATCCGCGCCACGCCCGGCGTGACCGAGGCCACCGCGCGGATCGTGGTGCGATGAGGCGGCTTCGGGCGGGGCGAGGGCCGGCATGACCTGTGCGGCGAAGGCAGAGCGGCGAACGGAAGCGGGGGTACCGCATCGCTGGTCTCGAAGAGCCCGAGCCCGCCTGTCGAGGCGATGCCTCGGGCCGGCGATGGCCTGCCTGCTGACCGTCGCGGCCTGCTCGCCGGCCCCGAGCTGCGACCTCGAAGCCCTTCGGCACTACCCGATGACCAAGGCGCTCGAGAACAGGGCGGTGCCGCTTCGTATGCCCGACCTGTTCTTCAAGTCCGATGGGTCCCGGGACTTCGACCGCTTCTCCCTGGATGCGGCCGGCGCGGCCGAGATGCGGGCCGCCCTCGCGCGGGGACTGGCGACCTTCAAGCCGGCAGAACGGCCCGTGCTGGTGCTGGCCGCGCTCGACCACTGGACGAGCGGCGCGACCGGCCTGAAGGGCTTCTTCGTCCTCTCCAACAGCGTCTTCCTCGAAGACGCCCTCCAGGCGCTCGATGCCGAGGGCCTGGCCGCGCACGCGGCGCTGCTGCGCGAGGGGGCCGCCCTGTTCGGCCCGGATTTCGGCGGCACCCAGGCCCGGCGCTACGCCCGCTGGAGCGACGGCTCCGGCGAGATCCGCGACCCGGCGCTCGACGCCGCCCTCGACCGCCTGTCGGAACGCTTCCGCGCGCTCCCGCGCCTCCTCGACGAGGCGGCGGCGCGGATCGCCCGCTCGCCGGACCTCGCGGCGCTCTACGAGCCGCTGCGATCCGGCGCGGACGACGACGACCGCCTCGCCTATCTCACCGGCGGACTTTGGGCCTGCCTGGACCACTACGACGCGCCCGCGGCCGTCGCGGGCCGCCTCGCCGCCCTGCCGCCGGCGCATGCGCGGATCATCGTCGTGCGGATCTTCGAGGCGGAGATGCTGAACGGCTCGGTGCACCAGGCCTTCTTCAATTCCTCGGGCGTGCTCGCGCCCGACGTCGCCGCCGCCCTGCGGGCGATGAACCTGCCCAAGCACGCCGCCGCGGTGGAGCGCGGGATCGCGATGTTCCCCGCGCCCTATCCCCGGGACACCGCGGCGCGCCGGGCCTTCATGGGATCGCAGAACGACGCCTTCGACACCCGGCTCGGAGATCTGACGGCGGAGGTGGATGACGGGGCGATGCACGAGGCGATGATCGCCACCGCCCGCGCGGCCGACATCCTGCCGAAGTGACGGCGGCACGCGGGTGCCGCCCTCGTGAATCCGCTCGCGTCTGACCAGATCGGGCTCTGGCCGGTCCATGGGCCGGGTGTGCCGGGCGCTCGTTCGGCACCGGAGGGTGACGGATGGGCGGGCTCGGGCTAACCATACGGCGGATCGAGGAATCGCAAGGGGTTGCGCAAGGGAATGCGTGGGGCCCCGGCACCGGGAGGCGCATGACCGGCGGATACGACGAGCGTTGCGCGGCCGATCTGGCCGCCGTCTGCGACGGCCGCGACCTCTCCCGCGCGGACCGCGCCTGGCTCGCCCGGGTCGTCACCGGCGCCGTGCGCCCGAACCGCGACAAGCCGCTCTGGGACCTCGCCCACGCGCTGGCCGCCCTGGCCAAGGCGACGAAGGCCCGGAACGGGCGCGACCTCGTCACCCTGGCGCTCGATCCCGGCCTCGCCACCGCCGGAGCCGTCGAGCTGCGCTTCGTCGACAGTGGCGCCGCCGACGCCCGCGGCCCGGTGCTCGGAGAGGATTGGCGCACGAGCTGGGCCGGCCTCGCGCGGCTGCTGGCGCTCGCCGAGTTCGTGCTGACGGCGGAGGATCTGGCGCAGTTCGCCGCCGTCACGGGCTGGCTCGACGATCTCGCCGCCGCGCCCGATGCGGAGGGCGCCGCCTTTCTGTCCAAGCGGCTCGCCCGCCACCTCTCCGCCTACCGCAACGACCACCTGCCGCTGGCGCCGCTGGAGCGCCGCTTCCGCGCGATCCTCGGCTTCCTGGCCGGGCGCAGAGCCTTCACCGACGACGACATCCTCGCCTTCTGGCGCAGCGAGATGGAGGCGGGCGAGCGGCCGGGCTTCCGCACGGTCGCCGAGCATTTCGTGACCTTCGAGGCCGGCGCGCATCTCGTCGGCGGCCTGGAGGGACTGTCCGCCCCCGTCTCGCTCGACGCGCATGCCGGCTGGGAGGAGCGGATCGACGCGGCGCTCGGCGATCTCGCCGCCTCCGAACCGGCCGAGACCCTGGCCGCCCTCCTCGCCGACTGGCCGGAGGGTCCGAAGATCCTCACCGGCGCCGAGCGCGAGGATCTGGCCGACTTCCTGCGCCTGGAGCCGTTCCACCGCACCCGCCCGCTGACGACCCTGCGGGCCGCGAGCTTCGGGCAGGTCCAATCGGGCATCGCCAACCGTCTCCGCCGGGGCGGCGGCGGGGCCGAGGTCACCGAGCGGGCGACCTGCGCCGAAGCCGAGAGCTACGCGGCCCTGCACGAGCGGGCCGTCGCGCTGGCGGCCCATCTCGCCCGGATGCTGCGGATCGCGGCGGCCCTGCGCATCGCCGAGCGCGACGGGCTCACCCCGGAGGCGCAGGCCGCCCTGGAGGCGGCGGAGGCGGATCTGCGCCGGGTGCGCCGGGCCGGCTTCGAGGACCGCGCGGCGCTGGCCGCGGGCTTTGCCGCCGCCGAGACCGCGCTGCTGCGCCTCGCCGACGAGGCGGAGAGGCTGGAACGGGCGCTCGCGGCACTGGCCCGGCAGCGCCCGCTCGACGCGGCCTTCGCGGCGGACCGCTCCGTCTTCGCGGCCGCCTTCGCGGCGGCCTATGCCGGGGAGGCGGCGGCGTGAGCGACGAGGCCCGACTGCTCGCCGAAATCCACGCCGCCCGCGCCCTGATGCGGGCGCAGGCCCCCGCCCTCCGGCCGAGCCACGCCGCCCTCTGGGCGCACGCCAACCGGGAACCGGGCGCCCCGGTCGATCTCGCTGTGGTCCGCGCGATCCGCTCCGATCCCGAGGCCGCCCGGCGCTACCGCACGCTGCTCGGCGCCCAGGCCCTCGCCCACGCGCCCCTCGCCGCGGCGGCCTCGGACGGGGCGCTGGCGCGCCGCCGGGTCGGCGCGTTCGAGCTGGAGATCCTGGAAGGCACGCCCCCGCTCCTGATCCTGCGCGGGCCGGAGACGCGGATGCCGCGGCTGATCGAGGCGTGGCTCGGCGACGAGGCGGTGCGGCTCGATCTCGGCACGCCGGTCGACGGCGCGATCCTGCTCGCCCTCGATCCGGCCGTGCCGGAGGCGGACCGGCTCGGCCGGATGCTCCGCGACCCGGCCTGCGCGGTGTTCCTGCTGTGAGGGGACGGGCCGTGCCCCGATGGATCGCGTCGCGCACGGGCCCGGCATGACCGGACTCTCGATCCTCGTCGTGATCCCGACCACGCGGGGGCCGCTCCGCCTGCGCTCGCTGATCCCCCGCCCCGGCCTGCCGGCGCCTGCCGCCTTCGCCGACGGTGATTACCGCCCCTTGCCCTGGTCAGCCGACTACGCCCGGCTCTGCGCAGCGGGCGGTCCCGTCGCCCGGCTCGGCGACGCGGGAGGACCGCACGAGCTGCGCCTGTCGGGCTCGTTCGATGCCGGCCGATCCTGGGAGGTGCCGGTCTGCCTCGCCCACGGCCTCGCCGCGCGCGGTTTCCGCTTCGCCGCGGAGCCGGAACAGGCCGACCTGATCCTGTGGGCGACCGGGGCGGTCGATCTCGATCTCACCGTACTGCCCGGCGACTACGCGCTCCTCGACAAGATCGAGCGCTCCCGCGCCCTGCTCGCCGAGGCGCCGGACGCATCCCTCGCCGTTCTGCTTCCCGAGGGGCCGGAGCGGGCGCCGGCGGAGGCGGCCTTCCGCGCCCTCGGGCGAGCCGAGGCGCCGCTCTTCCTGCCGGGCGGGACCGTCCAGGCGGCCGTGGACGCGCTGGCCCAACCGAAACGGATCGCTCCGCCGGCCCCGCCGCGCCCCGCGCGCCGCCTCGCCTTGCCGGCCGGCATCGCCGCGGCTGTTCTGGCCGCGCTCGTCGGGGTCCTCGCCCTCGCGCCGCGACAGGCGCCCGTCGTCGAATCGGAAAGGGACCCGGCGGCCGGCACCGCATCGGCCGAACCCGCGCGCATCGCCGAGGCCGCCCCGCCCGCCCCGGAGAAACCCGCCCCGGAGAAACTTGCAGCGGAGGAGAAACGGGCCGCGATCCGCGTCGAGGAATTGCGGGCGCCGCCCGGCTCCTCCTGCCGCCGCGTGGCCTTCGGCGCCGACTCGCCGGAACGCCGCCCAGTCGCGGCGGAGAGCGGCGACCGCCTCGCCTCGACCCGTCTCGCACCCGATCTGTGCGGGCTCGCCTTCGGGGCGGCGCCGGGCCTGCGGGTCGAGGTCGGCCCGGAACTGCGCGCCGCCGCCTTGCCCCCGGTCCGGCTCGCGGACGGGGCGCAGGGCTTCTTCCTGCGCGAGGGCGGGCGGCAAAACCTCGTCTACGCGGTCCAGGCCCTGCCGGAGGCCAAAGCCTTTCCGGAAACGGGCGCGGCGCCGCCGGGCGACCGCCTCGTCCACGCCCTGACGCGCTGATGGGCGTACAGTCCGCAGCGTGAGACTTTTGACCCAGCCGTGTGGGCCGGGCATACGACCCAGACGGAGAGGAGGGAGAGGATGACCCCGATTCGCCGGAGACGCCGGCCCGCCCCGGCCGCCGCCTGCCTGCTGCTCGCCCTCTGTGGGGCCGATCCCGCGCGGGCGCAGAGCGTCGGCTTCGATCCCGCCGATTACGGCCGGGCGCAGCTGCCCCTGCGCCAGACGACCGGCGACGCGGCGGCCTATGTCGATCAGAACAAGGGCGCGTTCGAGCCGATCGGCGAACTCGACCCCAAGGACGGGCTCGCCGCCCTAGCCCGGCCGATCGGCCGCGTCGACATCGTCCTGAAGAACGGCCGCACCGGCCAGCAGGTCGGCGCCTCCTGCACCGGGGCGCTGCTGCCCGGCGACTACGTGCTGACCAATCACCACTGCCTGCCGCAGGCGGGCGACCTCGCCCCGGTCAAGGCGTCGATCCTGATGGATTACCTGACGCTCGACGGCAAAGGCTCGCGCCGCTTCGAGATCGACCCGAAGCCGGTCGAATTCGACGCCCGCCTCGACTACGCACTGGCCCGCGTTGCCGGGAACCCGACCGCGGCCTACGGCAGCGTCCGCCTCTCGGGCGAGCCCGTGGCGGGCAACCGCTCGATGCTCGTGATCCACCATCCCCTCGGGCGCCCGAAGGTGATGAGCCGCTTCCGCTGCTTCGCGATGAAGGACCAGGCCGAGGGGCCGGATCTGCGCCACCGCTGCGACACGCTCGGCGGCTCCTCCGGCTCGCTGATGTTCGACGCCTCCGTCGCCGGCATCGCCCTGCACAAGGAGGGCGGCCTCGATCCGAAGGACCCGTCGAGCTTCAACAAGGCCACGCGGCTCTCGGCGATCCTCGGCCGCAGCCGCATCCTCGCCGAGATCGCCGCCAGCCAGGGCCGCCCGGTCGCCGCGGCCGCGACGGCCGGGGATGCGCCGGCCGGAGGTGCGCCGGCCAAGTCCGGCACCAAGCCCGCCGCCGGCCCGCCCGCGGACGGGCCGCTCGATCCTGCGAGCATGAACGCGATCCTGCGCGGGCGCTGACGGAGGCCGCGAGATTGCGACATGATGGCACTTCATTAGGATGATAGCATCGTCATCGTTCGAGCGGAGTGCAGCCGCTGGCCTCGATCACCATCCGCAACGTGCCCGACGAGGTGCATCGCGCCCTGCGCATCCGCGCCGCGCAGCACGGACGCAGCACCGAGGCCGAGATCCGCGCCATCCTGGAGCAGGCGGCCAAGCCGGCCGGTCGGATGAAGCTCGGCCCCCTCCTGTCCTCCATCGCCCGCGAGGCCGGCGGTCTGACCGAGGCGGAAGCGGACGCCTTCGACCGGCTTCGCGACCGGCAACCGGCCGAACCGATCCGGTTCGAGTGATCGTCCTCGATACCACCGTCCTGTCCGAGCTGTTGCGGGCTTCGCCCGACTCCTCCGTGCTGGCCTGGGTCGACGCGCAGGCGATCGAGACCCTCTACCTCACCGCCGTCACCGTCGCCGAACTCCGCTTCGGCACGGCCATGATGCCGCCGGGCAGGCGGCGGGAGATCTTCCGGGACCGGCTGGAGCGCGAGGTGCTTCCCGCCTTCACCGGCCGCGTTCTGCCGTTCGACCTCGACGCCTCGCGCCACTACGCCGACTTCATGGCGCGCGCCCGCGCCGCCGGGAAGGCTATCGGTATGGCGGACGGCACCATCGCCGCCGCCGCCGCGGTCCGGGGCTTCGCGGTCGCCACGCGCGATACGGGCCCGTTCGAGGCCGCCGGGGTCGGCGTCGTCAATCCGTGGCGAGCCGCGGGGTAAGCGGGGCACCGGAGATCGGTATCGCGAACGATTTTTTTCATGGGCAGGCGGCGAAAGCCGCACTGCGAGGTCCAGGGATGAGGGGAAGGGGCCGCGGCAAGGCCCGTGAGACGGAGACGGAGGCCATGGGGGCAATCGAGCAGGCAGCCGAGCGCATTGCGCGCCGCACGGGGGGAACGGCCTCGGCATGGCGCCCGCGTGTCGGCGTGATGCTGGCGGCGGGCGTCCTCCTCGCCCTCGCACCGGCCCGTGCCAACCCGCTCACCGAAGTGCCGGGCGCGCGGCCGCCCGCCGCCGAGGCGGAGGCGCCGCCGGCCCGCGACGAGGCCGCCGAGCGGGACGAGGCCGGCGCGGTGAACCCGTCCGCCAACGCGATCATCCGTTCCCTCGCCCCCTTCGCCGACGGCAATCCGGGCCGCCCCGCCGCGCCGGTCGCGGTCTCCCCCGCCGACGGCGGCCCGAGTCTGCGGGTCGATCCCGCCCGCTCGGTCGATCTCACCGTGTTCTTCGCCTACGACAGCGCCCGCCTGACGCCGGAGGCGCGCATCCAGCTCGAGCCGCTGGGGCAGGCGCTGCAGGCCCGCGAGCTGTCCGGCCACGGCTTCCTGATTGCCGGGCACACCGATGCCGCGGGCGGTCTCGGCTACAACCGCCGCCTGTCGCTCGCCCGCGCCCGGGCGGTGAAGGCGCATCTCGTCGAGACCTACGGCATCGATCCGCGCCGCCTGCGCATCCACGGCTGGGGGCCGGTCCGCCCCAAGGACCCGTCCCAGCCCTTCGCGCGGATCAACCGGCGGGTCGAAGTCAGCCTGATCGCGCCCGCGCGGAGCGGCGCCCTGCGCTTCATCCTGCCCGCCTCCGAGCAGACCTGCGGGAACGACGCGCTCGGCGATCCCCGCCGCCAGGTCCCGCTCGACCTCGACGATTTCGGCGTGGCCCCGACGCCGCTGCCCTGCTCCGAGTGAACTCCGCGACACAAACGCCGGCACACGAACCGACAGACAGGATGATCCCGATGCTGCGCACCCGAACGCTCGCCACGCTCGCCCTGATCGGCGGCTCCCTCCTCGGCCTTGCCGCGCCGGTTCAAGCGCAGACCCGGCCCAATATCGTGGTGATGGGCGAGGACGCCGACGAGGATTCCGTGCCCCGCGGCAACCGCATCTTCCAGCGGGTGATCACCGAACTCTCCGAGACGATGAACCTGCGCGGCTACAACGTCTACGACGAGACGGCGGTGGCGATGGGGATCACCCAGGCCAACCGGGTCCGCCGCCGCGACGCGGAGCTGATCGAGGTCGCCCGGGCGGTCCAGAACCCGCCGCTCGACGTGGTGGCGGTGTTCCAGGTCTACGCCTCGGCCTCGAAATCGGCCTATTCCGACATCGTGCGGCCGGAGGTGCGCATCCCCGGCCGGCTCCTCAACGTGCGCACCGGGCAGTCGCTCGGCGCCTTCGAGGTGGCGGGGCTGCAGCTTCCGCCCCTGCCCCAGGGCTGCGACCGGGAATGCCTGCTCGAACGGGTCGGCGCCGAGGCCAAAAGCATCGCCGCCGACGTGGCGAGCGCGCTCACGGCCAAGCTCGACGGCGTGATCGCGCCCCGCCGCGGCGCCGATGCCGGCGCGTCCCCGAACCCGCTTCCGAACGCCCTGCCCGGCGCCGAGCCTCCGCCCGCCGCGGTAGCCGGCGGCGAATCCTGCGGCGGCCTGCCCACGGCCTACGTCGTGCGCCTCAACGGCTTCTCGCCGCAGGAGGTGCAGGCGGCGGAGGAGTACATGGCCGCCTTCCGCTGCTACGAGCACCACCGCCCGGTGCGCTCAGGCGGCGCCAGCGCCGAGTACTGGTACGAGACCCGCTCCGACTCGGCGCGGCTCGGCCGCAACCTGCGCCTGATGCTGGAGCACATGAGCGCGCCGGGACAGGTGCAGTTCTCCGGCAACACCTTCGTCGTCAGCCGCGTCGCCACCCGCTGACCGGCCCCCGAACCCCACGACGACCGTCCGCACCAGCCTTCGGAGACCCCCGATGACCGATCGCAACCCGCTGCGCGGCCCGCTTGCCCGAGGTCTGGCTCGCCTCGCTTCCGGCCGGTGGGCTCTGCGCGGCCTGCTCGCCGGGCTGCTCGCCTCCGCCGCTCCGGCACTCGCGGCCGAGCCCGTCTTCCCGCGCGCCGGATCGCTCGGCCTCGCCCCGCCGGCCGGCATGAAGCCGGCCACGAGCTTCGCGGGCTTCGAGCACCGCTCCGGCGCCTCGATCGTGCTGGTGGAGATGCCGCCGGAGGCCTGGGATCAGATCAACGGGAAGTTCACCGCCGAGGCGATGGCGCCGTCCGGCTTCCGGGTGAAGGGCGGACCCGAGCCGCTGAGCACGGCGGGCGGCGAAGGGTTCGTCCTGCGCGGGACGCAGGGCGCCAACGGCCTCACCTACGCCAAGTGGGTCGCCGTGGTGCGCGGCGCCTCCGGAACCGGCCTCGTCACCGTGCAGGTGCCGGAGGCGGCGGCCAAGCAGGTGCCGGCCCCGACCGTCGAGGCGGCGCTCCGCACGATCGCGTTCCGGGCCAAGGCGAGCCTCGCCGATCAGGTCGCGGCGCTGCCCTACACCGTCGGCGACACCGCCGGGTTCCGCCCGACGGGGGTCTTCGCCGGCAACGGCCTGCTCCTGACCGAGGGGCCGAAGGACGTCGATCCCGAGCGCGAGCAGCCGGTGGTGATCGTCACGCCGTCGCTGGGGCAGGTGCCCGTGCCGGCGGGCGGGGAAGTCGCCTATGCCCGCCGGATCTTCGCCGCGCAGAAGGATCTGAAGGACGTCGCGATCACCGGCGAGGAGCGCAGCACCCGCGGCGACGCCGTCGTGGTGCGCCTGCGCGGCACCGGCACCGACACGAAGAACGGACGCGCGCTCGGGATGACCCAGACGACGGTGTTCGAGGAAGGCCGGTATCTGCGGGTAATCGGCTTCGCCGATGCCGGCCGGGCCGACGCGCTTGCCCGCGCCGAGCGCGTCGCCGCCTCGGTCGCGATGCGCTGACGCGTCGTGTGTCGCCCGCATCCCGGCCGTCAGTGTCGGCAGGCGCCCTCCCGCCACGCGCCGCCCGCATCGAGGCAGGCATCCTGCGCGAGGACGTCCCGCAGCCGCCAGCCGGCCGCGCTCGCCAGAACGGCGAGCATCAGCGCCACCACGATCCGCCGCCTGATTCCCGTTCGCATCGTTTGAGACCGAGAGCGCCTGCGTGACCCATCCCCATCCTAGCCCCCGGTCGCGCCGCGGGTCACGCGGCCCGATCCTGCTGGCGATCCTCGCTGCCGCCGCGGGAGCCGCCCAGGCCCAGGACCGGGAGGCGCCCGCGAAGAACGAGTGCCGCCGCACGCCCGCGCTCTCCGAGGGACCGGCTCTCGGCTTCGGGCGCGTCGTCGCGGCCGACCGCACCGCCTTCGTCAAGGACGGGCTCGCGCAGACCGGCTGTCCCGACGCGGGCGCGGAATGCCGCGAGCGGGCCTATCTGGTGACCGGCGATCCCGTGATCCTCGGGGCGCGCCGCGGCAGCTATGTCTGCGCGAGCTATCGCGGGGCGAAGGGCGACCTGGCGCGAACCGGCTGGCTCCCGGCCGAGGCGGTGGCGGCCGAGGCGCCGGCCCCGGTCGCGCCGGACGATTGGCTCGGCACCTGGACCCAGGCGGAGGGGCGCATCCGGGTGAAGCCGGGAGACAAGCCCGGCACGCTGTCCATCACCGGCGACGCGACCTGGGGCGCGGGCGATCCCGAGCGGGTGAAGCGCGGCGGCATCCATCTCGGCGAGATCTCCGGCACGGTCGCGCCCGAGGGCGACGGCGCCAGCTTCGCCGTGGGCGAGAACGGCACCCTGCCGGTCGCGAAGGGCGGGGAATACGATTGCAAGGTCTGGCTGCGGCGCCTCGGCCCCTGGCTCGTGGTGGAAGACAACCTCGCCTGCGGCGGCATGAACGTCACCTTCCGCGGCGTCTACCGGCGAGAATCGTGACGGGGTGCGGACGCATGACCCGGCGCGCCCTCCTCGCCGCCGCAGTGGCGCTCGCGGCCTGCACTCCGGCTCCGACGACGATGAGCGCCGAGGCCGTCGAGGCGTTCCTCGAAGCGCCGCTGCCGCCCGGCCGCCGCGACCTGCGGGTCTTCACCGAGGCCGGCATCGACCGGCTGGTGCTGCTGCGGCTCGACGCGCCGAGGGCGGAGGCCGACGCCTTCGCCGCCCGCCTCGTGCCGGACGGTCTCGCGGCGGGCGCCGATCCGGGGCTGGGCGCCCTCGGCACGGCCTTCGAGGGCTGGATCGCGTCTCCGCCGGAGGGGAGCAGCGGCGGGCAGACGCTGGTCTCGGGGCGGCGGGCGGTGAAGGTCGTGGTCGCCCCGGCCGAGCCCGGCTGGCGGCGGGTCTGGGTCGCGAGCTTCACCCTGTGAGCCGCGCGGAGGCACCATGGACGGACGAAGACCGGACCGGCCGCGACCGCCGCGAGGGGGCCGGCGCATGATGCTCGCGGTGACCGCCCTGGTCTGGACGCCGGCCCTGCTGTTCGCGCTCGGATTCGGGCTGTCCCACCTCACCGGCTGCCGGGTGGACGAGGGAAGCGCGCATCCCTGCCTCGTCGCCGGCATCGATATCGGCGGCCTGCTCTACACCCTGATGATGATGGGCTGGCTGGTCATCCTGCTCCTGCCCTTCATGCTGCTGACGGTCGTGATCTGGCTCGGGATCGGCCTGCGGGCGCTCTTCGCCGCGTGGCTGTCGTGACGGCTCCGCTCGCGCCCGCTTCGCACAGGATTTCGCGCAAGCCCCGTCCCTCGAGGCAGGAAGGCCCATCGATGTCGCACCGCGCCCGCTCCCTGGCGGCTCTCGCCCTGCTGTCCGTCCTCGCGGGCGGCGCCCGCGCCGAGGGCAGCGGTTTCGTCGCCGAGCGCGCCTTCCCGGCGGCGGGTGCCTGCTACGGCCGCCGCTACGACGCGGATCACCTCGCCCGTCACCCGGGGCAGGTCGTGACCGCGATCCACCTTTCCGGCTCGTCCCGCGGCCTGATCGCGATGCGTCCGCAGGCCGGCCGGGTCGATCCGGAACTGGACCTGACGCTGCGCATCGACTTCGCCGACGGCGGACGGGCCGAGGGCGAGATCGGCTGTGCCGAGGCTGGCGGGCGCATCCGCCGCTGTGGGCGCGGCGCGAGCTGCGCGGGCGATTTCGCCGTCGATCTCCAGCCCGACGGCCGGCTCAGGATCGTCAACGACGACGCGGCCTCGCGCGTCGCCCAGCCGGTGGTCGCCGAGCCCGGCTTTAGCCCGGATGCGGCGTGCCGGACGAAGGGCCGCTTCGTGCCGCCGGACGCGCAGAACCGCGTCTTCCTCCTCGCCCGCCTGCCCCTCTCCGCCTGCGGGCCGCAGCGGACACGAGATTGACCATGCGCCTCGACCGCCCCGCCGTCCCTGCCCGCGCGCCGCTGCGGCGGCCGACCTCCCGATCCGGCACGAGGACCTGCCTCGCCGGCGCGCTCCTGCTGCTGGCGGCTCAAGCCGCCGCGAAGGATCTCGGGACAGGCATTCCCGGAGCGTTGCCGCAGCGGCAGGCGCAGGCGGTCGGGCCCGGGATCGACGACCGGTCGCTGCGCGAGACCGCCCCGACATCGCGGGAAGCGGATCTCGGCGAGCCGGACAGCCGCTTGCCCTTCGTCTCCACCCCCGACCTACGCCGGGCGACGGTGGAGCGGCATCTGCAGAGCCTGCGCGCGACCAACCCGATCGCGGCGGCCGAGGCCGGCCGGGAACTCGCGAAGCACGATTACGACGCGATCTTCCGCGGCTTCCTCGACGGCACCGGCCTCGATCCCGAGGATGGCGGGGACGTGCTCACCGCCTTCATCGCCCTGCAATGGATGGTCGCCAACGACGCCACGGCGGAGCCGAACCCCGCGGCGCTCCGGGCGATCCGCCGCCGGTTCGTGATGCCGATGGCGGCCAAGCCGCCGCTGTCGCAGCCGGCGAGCCGGGCCGCCTTCGCCGAGCAGGTCAAGCTGCGCTCGGTGCTCCACCACGCGGGCTGGCAGGCGGCGCGGCAGCTCGGCGTCCTGCCGCGCTTCCTCGCCACCCTCTCGAACGAGTTCATCCCCGCCGCGAAGCTCCAGGCGCTGGCGCTGACCGAGGACGGACTGGTGGCGAAGGGGCAGGCGGGCACCCGGCCCTCGCCCGCGCTCCCGCCACGGCCCTCGCCGGACGCGGCTCCGCCCGCCGCCGATACCCCGCCGGCACTGCCGCCCTCCGCCGGAGCGGGTCCGGACGCCTCGGCTCCGCCGCGCCACGCCGCCAACTGGGACGCGGTCGAAGGCGTGTATTTCCGTGCCACCACGGGCGTCGGCGTCGGCGGCATGTTGACGATCGACTTCGAGCCGCTGATCTTCCTGCAGGACGGCACCACGTACGAGATCGGCGACACGGCGCTCGAAGACGTCGATCTCGCCGCCGAGCGGGCGGCCCAACCCCGGCGCTTCGGCCGCTGGACGCGCGCGGGCGGCGGCTTCGTGCTCACGAATGCGCGGGGCGCCGCGAGCAACTACAAGCTCGGCGACGGCAGTTTCTTCCGGGCCTTCCCGGCCGCGTCCGGCGAGAGCGTGGCACGCTCCTACCGGCGCCTGTCCGGCGGCGGCAACAGCGCCGTGGGCGGCGACGTCGCGATCGCCATCGAGAGCCGCTATGACTTCAAGGCGGACGGCCGCTACGGGCGCGGCGGCTCGGTCGGCGCGGTCAATTCCGGGGCGAGCACCGGCGTCGGCACGGCGATGGGCCGGCGCCGCGCGCCCGAGGGCGGCCAGTACCGCCTCGACCGGCACACCCTCACTCTGACCGGCGCGGACGGGCGCAGCCGGCGGCTGTTCTTCGCCTACAGCTCGCAGAAGGAACCGCCCGAAGTTGATCGCGACATGATCTTCGTGGGCGACAGCGTCTTCAGCTCCGAGGACTGAGCGTCTCTCGCAAAACTCCCGCTGCGCCGTCGCGGCCGACGGGACGTCGTCGGTGATCGGCCGGTCCGTGAGGCGCTCCGAGCCGCTTGCACCGGAGAGCCCGATCGGAGAAGGACGGCCGCTTCGACCTTCCCCGCCACCCCGAACGAGGGCGCATCCCGTGAAGAGCGTGAACCTGCTGATCGCCGAGGAACTCGGCGTGCGCGAGGGGCAGGTGGCCGCGGCCGTGGACCTGCTCGACGGCGGCTACACCGTCCCGTTCATCGCCCGCTACCGCAAGGAGGCGACCGGCTCCCTGGACGACGCGCAGCTCCGCGGCCTGGAGGAGCGGCTCGGCTACCTGCGCGAGCTGCGCGACCGGCGTGCGAGCGTCACCGAGAGCATCCGCGCCCAGGGCAAGCTGACGCCGGAACTTTCCGCCGCCATCGCCGCCGCCGACACCAAGGCGCGGCTGGAGGACATCTACCTGCCGTTCCGGCCGAAGCGCCGCAGCAAGGCGCAGACCGCCCGCGAGGCGGGGCTCGCGCCGCTGGCCGAGACCCTGCTCGCGCGGCCGGAGACGGTGCCGGAGCGGGCGGCGCAGGGCTTCGTGGATGCGGGCAAGGGCGTCGAGTCCGCCGAGGCGGCCCTGGAGGGCGCCAAGGCGATCCTGATCGAGCGGTTCGCCGAGGATGCCGACCTGATCGGCCGCCTGCGCGAGGACTTCTGGCGCGGCGGCTCGGCGGTGTCGACGGTGCGCAAGGGCAAGGAAGCCGCGGGCCAGAAGTTTTCCGACTATTTCGACTGGCGCGAGCGCCTGGAGCGCATGCCCTCGCACCGGGTGCTGGCGCTGTTCCGCGGTGAGAAGGAGGAGGTGCTCGACCTTGCCTTCACCGCCGAGGGCGAGGAGTCCGCACCCGGCGTGCCGGGGCCGTTCGAACTCGCGGTCTGTCGCCGCTTCGGCGTCGCCGCCCGCGGCCGGCCGGCGGATCCGTGGCTGCTCGATGTCGTGCGCACCGCGTGGCGCACCAAGCTCCGCACCGGGATCAAGGCGGATCTGCGCGCGCGCCTGTTCGAGCGGGCGGAGGAGGCGGCGGTGAAGGTGTTCGCCGGCAACCTCAAGGACCTGCTGCTCGCCGCCCCCGCGGGCGGACGGGCGACCCTCGGGCTCGATCCCGGCTACCGCAACGGCGTGAAGGCGGCGGTGGTGGACCGCACCGGCAAGGTGGTGGCGGTCGAGACCACCTATCCGCACGAGCCGCAGCGGCGCTGGAAGGAGGCGGTGGCCTCGCTCTCCCGGCTCTGCCGCCAGCACGGCGTCGAGCTCATCGCGATCGGCAACGGCACCGCCTCGCGCGAGACCGACCGGCTCGCGACGGACATCCTATCCGCCAACCCCGATCTGAAGATGGCCAAGGTCACGGTCTCGGAAGCCGGCGCCTCGGTCTACTCGGCCTCGGCCATCGCCACCCGCGAACTGCCGGATCTCGACGTGTCGCATCGCGGCGCCGTCTCGATCGCCCGGCGCCTGCAGGATCCGCTGGCGGAACTGGTGAAGATCGATCCGAAATCCATCGGCGTCGGCCAGTACCAGCACGACGTCACCGAGCAGAAGCTGTCGCGCTCCCTCGAAGCGGTGGTGGAGGACGCGGTGAACGCGGTGGGCGTCGATGTGAACACGGCGTCGGGCCCCCTGCTCGCCCAGGTCTCGGGCCTCGGCCCGGCGGTGGCGGACAAGATCGTCGCCCACCGCGACGCCAACGGCCCGTTCCGCACCCGCGCCGGGCTGAAGAAGGTGCCGGGCTTAGGGGCCAAGACCTTCGAGCTGGCGGCGGGCTTCCTGCGCATCCCCGATGGCGAGGACCCGCTCGACCGCTCCGGCGTCCACCCGGAAGCCTATCCGGTCGTCCGGCGCATCCTGGAGGCGACCAAGAGCGACATCCGCGTGCTGATCGGCAATGAAGCGGCCCTGCGCCAGCTCTCGCCCGCCGCCTTCGCCGACGCGCGCTTCGGCGTGCCGACGGTCCGCGACATCCTCGCCGAGCTGGAGAAGCCGGGCCGCGATCCCCGCCCGGCCTTCAAGACGGCGAGCTTCCAGGAGGGGGTCGAGACGATCGGCGACCTCAAGCCCGGAATGCAGCTGGAGGGCGTCGTCACCAACGTCGCCGCCTTCGGCGCCTTCGTCGATATCGGCGTCCATCAGGACGGGCTCGTCCACATCTCGGCGATGGCCCGCAAGCGGATCGCCTCGCCCTCCGAGGTGGTGAAGACCGGCGACGTGGTGCGCGTGCTGGTGCTCGCCGTCGATGGGCCGCGCAAGCGCATCTCGCTCTCGCTGCGTCTCGACGACCCCATCGAGGGAGCCACGTCATCGGCGCCGCGCGGGGGCGCTCCCCGCACCGAGGCGCAGCCCCGGCGCCCGGCCTCCGCGGCCCCGCCGCAGGAGGGCGCGCTCGCCGACGCGCTGCGACGGGCCGGCGTCCCGTCGCCTAAGCGTTCCTGATCGACAGGCCGGCAACCTGCCCGTGCGGGGGGCGAGACCGTTCGCGGCGGGAGATCTCCACGACCGCGGCCGGACGTTGAGCCGGCCGCCGCAGGGCGTCGGCGCCCTCGCGGTGGAACTTCGTGTCCCGACCGTTCGGCTCGGTCGACGCACGAGGGGCCGGATCGCCGGTGGGACTCCAGCCCTTGAACCGGCACAGCACGACATAATCGCCGGCCGTGATCAGGTCGGCGTCGACGAGCGCCAGAGCCTCTTCACGTGAGTCGATCAGATCCGGGTTCAATGCCTGCTCCCTCGCCGTTGCCAAACCTAGAAGGGGCCAAATTCGTCAATTTATCAACCTGAGGTACGAATTAGTGATTGAATCCGTGGCCCTCCGCCAGGAATGCCGACCTCTCTCGAGCGGGCGTGATCCTGAACACGTGGAACACCACGCTCATTCTTATGAACATGCAATGAGCCCGCCTTATTCTACGTAATATGCCGCGATGATCTCTGATGAATTGCGAATGTTCCGCGATCATAGAGAGTAATCCGCTTGGCACCGACGCGGCTCCAACGGTCGTCCGGTGGTTGCGTGAGTGGAATCGGCCGGCGATGGCACGGCTCGACGTGCGACCGGCCATCGACCGGGATCACGCGCGCCGTGCGCGTCGCGCCGGTAAGGCAACGCACCCGTCGAAGCGGCGGTAGCGCCTCGCCTCGACGGAGCTGACCCGGCACCTCCGACGACCGGAACGGCGTCGCGCGGCCGGACACCGTCCCGGCCTCCCCAGAATCGCCGCTTTTCCCGGCTTCCTGCCCGCCTCAGGGCGCGGCTTTCATCCGCCCGCGCCTCCGTTTTCGCGGGCCGGCCCGCGTCGTTCGCCGGCGGAGCTATCGAACCGTGATCCGCTTCGAGAACGTCACCAAGGTCTATTCCACCTACGGTCGGCGCCGCACCATCCTCGACCGGGTGAACTTCACCCTGAAGCCGGGCATCAGCTACGGCATCATGGGGATCAACGGCGCCGGCAAATCGACCACGATGAAGCTCATCGCCGGCGTCGAGGAACCGACCCGGGGCCGCATCTCCCGGAAACTTCGCGTCTCCTGGCCCCTGGGCTTCGCGGGCGGCTTCAACACGAAGATGACGGGGCGGGACAACGTCATCTTCGTCGCCCGGATCTATGGAGAGGATCCGCGGCGCGTGCTCGAATTCGTCGAGGATTTCTCCGAACTCGGCAGCTACCTGAACATGCCGGTCAGCACCTATTCCTCCGGCATGGGGTCGCGGCTCGCCTTCGGGATGAGCATGGCGATCCCCTTCGACACCTACCTCATCGACGAGACGCTCTCGGTGGGCGACGCGCGCTTCCAGAAGCGCTGCGCGGAGGTGTTCAACAAGCGGCGCGAGACCGCGGACGTGATCCTGATCTCCCACAGCATGGAACAGATCCGCGAGTATTGCAGCCAGGCCCTCATCCTGATCAACGGGCAGGCGGTGGTCTACGACGACGTCGACGAGGCGATCACGGCCTATCGCCGCCTGAACAGCTGAGATCCGGCCGCCCCGTCGCCCGGACATCGCCGGGTCTCTCGCGGAGGGCGGCTCGGACACGCTTTCGCCGCGAGGCCGCGCCAGAGACGAGAGGCTGCCATCCGCCGCCGCCTTCCGGCGCGGCGCGGCAGATCGCTTGGGGCGTGCGAGCACCGACACCATGAGCACCGAGATCAGCAGTCCGAGCGGCGCACCGCTGACCACCGCCGACCGCTCGACCGCCGTCGCGGAATCGCTCAAGCGATTCGCCCGCATCGCGCGCCAGTCCGATCACAAGCGGGGCATCCGCGCCTACCAGACGCATATCCGGCGCGACCCGTGGATCCCGGCCCTCTTCCTGCTCCTGTTCCTGCTGCCGACGGCGGTGACCGCCGGCTACTTCTATCTCATCGCCTCGGACCGCTACGTCACCGAGGCGCGCTTCGCCCTGCGCCCGGCGCTCGGAAGCGTCGACAAGGTGCAGAACGAGGAGACGGGCAACAACAGCTCCCTGTCCAAGCAGATGATCGCTCAGGACACGCTGATCACGATGAGCTACATCTCCAGCCGGCAGATGATCGAGACCATGGAACGGCAGATGCCGCTCCGGGAGATGTTCTCGCGCGACGGCATCGATTTCCTCTCGCGCTTCGACGCCGACGAGCCGATCGAGCTGTTCATGCGCTACTGGCGCAAGCGCGTGACGACCCACGTCGATTCCAACGGCGGCATCATCAGCCTCACGGTCGCCGCCTTCGATCCGCAGGAATCCTACACGCTCGCCCGCGCCCTGATGGACGAGAGCGAGCGCATGGTGAACGAGCTCAGCCTCAAGGCGCGCAACGCCGCCCTGGCCGAGAGCACCCGCGAGCTCAAGAACGCCGAGGAGCGCCTCGTCACCGTCCAGCGCGCCATGCGCGACCTGCGCAACCGCGCCGGCATCCTCGACGCCCAGGCGGCTAACAAGAACAACCTCACGGTCATCGCGGAACTGCGCAAGAAGCGCATCGACCTCTCGGTCCAGCTCAACCAGAGCCTGCGCGACCTCGCGCCCGACCGGCGCCCGATCCAGGATCTGAAGGCGCAGATCCAGGATCTCGACGACAACATCGAGAAGATCGAGCGGCAGATGACCAGCACCGATCCGGAGCAGCGGCGCCTGCTGTCGGAGGCGATGACGGAGTTCGAGGGGCTGGAGAACGAGCGCAAGAACGCGCTGCTCTATTACAACAAGGTTCTGGCGGCGAGCGAGCAGGCGCGCATCGTCGCCAACCGCCAGATCGAGTTCTTCACCCCCGTGGTCGCCCCGGTCGTGCCCGTCTCGGCGATCGAGCCGCGCAAGCACCTGATCACCAGCATCGTCGCGCTGGTGGCCATGGCGGTGTTCGGGCTCAGCGTCTTGATCCGGAAGTACCTCTACAGCTGACCGGTCAGGCGATCTCGCTGGGCGGACGCCGGGTCGGGTGCGGGGCGGTGGGATCGGCCGGGGTGCCCGGCTCGGGCGCCAGGGCCGGCTCCGGCTCCGGTGACGGTGTTCCGGTCGCGCGCGGTGCCGCCGTGGTGCCGCCGGTCCAGCCCTGCGCCCGCCAGCCCTCGGCACGCTCGTCGAGATCGATCGCTCCGCCGCGCTGCATCAGGTCGATGACGCGGTCGGCGACGTCTCCGTCGGCCCGCACGGTGACGAGGGTGCCGCCGCGTCGGATTCCCTCGGCATAGGTCTCGGCGTCGGCCCCGCTCAGGCCCGCGCCGGTCAGGGCGCCGATCAGGCCGCCCGCGGCCGCTCCGACGCCCGCGCCCGACAGGGCCGCGACGAGCCAACCCGCCGCGATCACCGGACCGGCGCCGGGGATGGCGAGGAGGCCCAGGCTCGCGAGCAGGCCCGCGCCGCCGCCGAGCACGGTGCCGACCGTCGCGCCCGCGCCGGCCCCTTCCGCCGCCGAACTCTCGTGCCCGCCGCCGGCTGCGGGCGTCGCGGCCCCCGGCTCACCGGCCGACGCGTGGGGCATGGAGCCGGCCGGCCGATCGGCGCTGTTCAGGGAGACGATGCTGATCTCCGCCTGCGGCACGCCGGCCGCCTCGATGCGGTCGATGACGCGGGCGGCGTCCTCCTGGCTGTCGAACAGGGCGGTGACGGCGCGTGCTGCCATGGTCGTTCCTCTCGTCTGTCTTCAACGGTCGCCCGGCCTCACTCGGCGGCGACTTCGCCCCGGAAATCCATGCCGACGCTCAGCGTGCGGCCCGCATGCTCCGCGCGTCCGCGCCAGATGCCCTGCTCGTCGAGGTGCAGGTCGGCGACGTCGGGAAATCCCATCTCGGAAAATCGTGCCCGCACCTGCGCGGCGGTGAAGCTGTTGGCGCCCGGCTTGAGCCGTGCCCCGACCGCCCCGTGGGCCCGCTCCGCAGGGGCGACGGCCGGTGCTTCGGGCTCCGGGGCGGCCCGGACCGAGGCCGGCGCCAGCAGGGCGAGGATGAGAAGGGACAGGACGCGCATGACAGGGCTCGTCGGCGGCGTCCGGCGCCGACGCCGGACCGGTTGCCTGACCAAGCCCTGTCGTCGGCCGAGGTTCCGCGCCTCGGCGTTAACGCCTCGCTAACCCTGCACCCGGCAAATCCTGCCGGGTGCGGTCTCACGGGTGGGCCGCGCGATTCGTCTTCGAGGATTCGGCGCGATGAGCGAGACGGCGAGGGCCGTACCGGCGGGGGCAGGCGGGCTCGGCGGCCTGTCGTTCCTGCGCATGCCGAACCGGGCGAGCCTGCAGGCGCTGTCGAAGCGCTCGGACCTGTTCTTCGCCACCGCGGTGATGGGCATCCTCGTGGTGCTGATCTTCCCGCTGCCGGCGGTGCTGCTCGACCTCCTGCTCGCCGTCTCGATCATCATGTCGGTTCTGATCATGATGACCGGGCTGTTCATCGACAACCCGCTCGAATTCACCGTCTTCCCGACGCTGCTCCTCATCGCCACCATGCTGCGGCTGGCGCTCAACCTCGCCTCGACCCGGCTGATCCTCGGCCACGGCCACGAGGGCACGGCGGCGGCGGGCCACGTCATCGAGGCCTTCGGGCACTTCGTGATGGGCGGGAACTTCGTGATCGGGATCATCGTCTTCGCGATCCTGATCATCGTGAACTTCGTCGTCATCACCAAGGGCTCGGGCCGCATCGCCGAGGTCGCCGCCCGCTTCACCCTCGACGCGATGCCCGGCAAGCAGATGGCGATCGACGCCGACCTCTCGGCCGGCCTGATCGACGAGAAGGCGGCGAAAGCCCGGCGCTCGGCGCTCGAGGAGGAATCTTCGTTCTTCGGCGCCATGGACGGCGCGTCGAAATTCGTGCGCGGCGACGCGGTGGCGGCGCTCCTCATCACCGGCATCAACGTGGTCGGCGGCATCATCATCGGCGTCGCCCAGCAGGGACTCGGCTTCGCCGAGGCCGCCAAGACCTACACCCTGCTCACCATCGGCGACGGGCTGGCGAGCCAGGTGCCGGCCCTGATCGTCTCGACGGCGGCCGGCATCCTCGTCTCGAAGGCCGGCGTGAAGGGCTCGGCCGACAAGGCGCTCGGCAAGCAGATGGCGAACTACCCGAAGGCGCTGGGCATGTCGGCGGCCGTCATGCTGCTGATCGCGCTCCTGCCCGGCATGCCGATGCTGCCCTTCCTCGCGCTCGGCGGCGCCTCCGGCTACGCGGCGTGGCGCATCGCCAAGACGCAGCGCGAGACCCCGCCCGAGGCGGCGGAGGGCACCCCCGGCGCGGCCGCCCCCGGCGGGGCGCCGGCGGAGGAGACCGTCACCGACCTGCTCAAGCTCGACGACCTCAAGCTGGAGATGGGCTACGCGCTCCTGGCGCTGGTCAACGGCGAGGGCCAGGACCGGCTCACCGACCAGATCAAGGCCCTGCGCCGCCAGCTCGCCTCGGAACTCGGCATCGTGATGCCCTCGGTGCGCATCCTCGACAACGTGAGCCTCGAGGCCAACACCTACGTGGTGCGGGTCAAGGAGATCGAGGCCGGCACCGGCCAGGTCTTCCCCGGCCAGTTCATGGCGATGGACCCGATGGGCGGGCAGGTGCAACTCCCCGGGCAGCACCTCCTGGAGCCGACCTTCGGCCTGCCGGCGACCTGGGTCGATGCCGGGCTGCGCGATCAGGCCCAGCTCAAGGGCTACACCGTGGTCGATGCGGCCACCGTGATCTCGACGCACCTGACCGAGCTCATCAAGGCGCACGTCTCGGAACTCCTGAACCATGTCGAGGTGCAGAAGCTCCTGCGCGAACTGCCCAAGGAGCACACCGAGCTGCTCAAGGAAGTCGTGCCCTCGCAGATCGCCACCACCGGCATCCAGCGGGTGCTGCAATTGCTGCTCGCCGAGAGGGTCTCGGTGCGCGATCTCGGCGCCATCGTCGAGGGCATCGCCGAGGTCGCCGGCCACGTGAAGAACCCGCGCGACATCGTCGAGCATGTCCGCGCCCGGCTCGGCCGGCAGATCTGCGCGCAGTACCAGGGGCCGGACGGGACGCTGCCGATCATCACCCTGTCGCCGGCCTGGGAGCAGGCCTTCCTCGAATCGATCGTCGGCGAGCGGGAGGAGCGCTACCTCGCGATGCAGCCCTCGAAGCTCACCGAGTTCGTCAACACGGTGCGCGACCGGTTCGAGCAGGCGGCCCGCATGGGCGAGATGCCCGTGCTCGTCACCTCGGTCCAGGCCCGGCCGTTTGTCCGCTCGATCATCGAGCGCTTCCGCCGCGAGACCCCGGTGATGAGCCAGGCGGAGATCCACTCCCGCGCGCGCCTGCGGACGGTCGGCTCGGTGTAAGATGGTTTCCGGTGAATTCCTTCGGGTCTGCTTCCCGTCATTCCGGGGCGCCGAAGGCGAACCCGGACCCGAAGGGGCGCGCCGGAGGCGTGCAATCCATCCGTGATGCCACGCTCAGCCGCGCATCTCGGGTGGATCCCGGGTTCCGCTGCGCGGCCCCGGGATGACGGGGGTGGGGGGGTTGAACCGAACCAACCAACCGGAAACCGTATGACCTGCGCCGCGGGACCGCGCAGAAAACAGTCGAGCCCACCCTCAGCAAGGGCGGGCTCGGCTCTGAATCGTGTGTCGGACGTCGTCTCGGAACGGCGGCCTGATCAGGCGTGCCCCTCGATGGCGCGCAGGACGGCGACCATCTGGTCGGCCTGTGAACGCGTGAGCCCTTTGCTGATGATCGTGCCGTTCCGGCAGATCGAGCAGGTGCCATCCTCGGCAACCCGAATCTTGATCGAAGCCATGATATCCATCCGGGGGCCAGGATGGCCCCCCCGTCCGACGAAGCTTAACCGTTCCTGAAGGGGCGGCAACCCCGCGCGTCCCATTCATCCACTGAGGCGGCGTGACGTAAGGATTGGCACACCGCCCGTCACTGCGACGAATTGTGCCGGGAACGCCCGAGTCCCCCGAAATGCGAGCGGCGGCCGCCTCGGGGGAGGCGACCGCCGCAACACATGCTTTCGAGAGGGCCGGATCAGACCGCCTTCTTCTCCAGCCGCTGCTCGATCACGTGGCTGTCGAGGCCCGGCGCGACCAGCGGCGGCTCCGGCGGCGCCTTGGCGTCCTTGCCCAGGGCATTCGACAGGCGCGAGCGCTCGAACAGCAGCACCACGACGATCGCCACCGCGAAGGGGATGAGCAGGTAGAACAGGCGGAAGATCAGCACCGCGGCGAGGACCGGCGCCTTCTCGGCATCGGTCTGGAGTTGCATGGCGGTGAAGAACACGAGCTCGAACACGCCGAGCCCACCCGGCGCGTGCGAGGCCAGCGCGACGGAGAAGGAGGCGAGGAAGATGCCGAGCACCGCGATGAAGCCGGGGTTCAAGGCATCCGGCAGGGCGAAGTAGATGATGCCGGCGGCACCCAGCAGTTCGAGCGGGGCCGCGATGAGCTGGCGCACCATGATGCCGGGCCGCGGATACTCGATCTTGAAGTTGCGGATCGTCAGCGGGCGGAAGCGCAGCACCGAGCCGACGACGTAGAGCGCCACGAAGGCGAGGAGGCCGAAGCCGACCAGCCGGGAGGTCGCCGGGTTGGTGAGCGCCGCGGGCAGCAGGTTGTCGAGCCGCGACAGCAGGCCCGGATCGTAGACCAGCACGAAGCCGCCGAGCAGGATCGTGCCGAGGCCGAAGGTGAAGGAGCACAGGGCCACCAGCACCGCGACCTGGGCCGCGGAGAGCCCCTTCGAGGTGTAGGCCCGGTAGCGGACCAGGGCGCCCGAGAAGACCGAGGCGCCGATATTGTGGGAGAGGGCGTAGGTGGTGAACGAGCAGACCGACACGAACAGCCACGAGATGTGGCGCACGCCCAGGTGCAGCAGCGCGATCCGGTCGTACCAGGCGAGCGCGGCGTAGGCGATGAGGGTGGAGACAGCCGCGAGCAGGAAGTGGTGGAGCGGGATGGCGGCGAACGCGGCCTCGATGCTCGCCCAGGAGAGGGTCTTCAATTCGCCCCAGAGCAGGTAGCAGGACACCGCCACCGCGGCGAGGCCGATCAGGCCCCAAACGATTTCGCTGACTTTTTTCATGGATGCCGGCCGCCTCTCTCGGGAGCGGTCTCTCCTGCGCCACGACCGCGCGCATCGCAAGCGGGACAGACGCGACCGTCTCGATGAGGCCGGGTCTTGCCGCCCGATCATGACGGTTTCATGCCGAAGGACGGCGGCCGGCACCGATTTGGGGAGGTACGGCGCGGCGACCTACCGCGACGGCGCGACCTGATCGATATAGGCCGCGTTGGTCCCTCTCAGGTTCGGCGGGCTCGCCCGCTCCTGCGATCGGCCGGATTGAACCCGGCCCGATGCCGGGATCGGACCCGCCGCCTCGATGAGCGCCTTGTCGGTGATCAGCTGCGTCTGAACCGTGCTGCTGATCCGGGGGCCCGGCCCCAACCGCTGCCCTTCGTACAGATTGATGCAATCGCGCAGGGCGATCGGATCGCGGATGAAGGTGCAATCGTTCACGTTGGGGATCGGCGCCGTCCCGTTCTGTGTGACGAGGTTCTGGGCGACGACGACACGGGATCCGGGTGACGAGCCGAACACGTCGACGCGGTAGGCGACGCCATCCGGCGTGACCAGGTTCCGTGCGGAGACCGGGGCCATTTCGCCGGAATCGATCCCGGGAACTTGAGCGGAATTCTCGTCCAGGATGATGACGTTCTGCGACATCGCCGTCGAGGGGATCACCCCGGCGGCCAGGGCTGCGAGCAGGAGACGCGTTCCGGGCCGCATGGCGCACCTATGAGAAAGCAGGGAACGCCGAACCGCGCCCCGATGCAGACGACATAGGTTAAAACGTCATGAACCGGCCACGGTTCCGCGCGGCCGCGGCACCCTCCGGGGCGTACCCCCGCGATCGCCCCGCGCGCATCCCGGCCCACGGCGCCGCGAGGCCGGATGAGGACGAAGGACGCGGACCCGCCCGCGTCGCACGGCCCTGCGGCCGGCGACGCCCTGGCCGATCCATCCGAGCGGTCGATGGCGACGGGCCTCAGGCCCGGGCGCGCAGCCCGATCGCGTCCATCTCGGCCTGCTCGCGGGCGGCCTCGACCGCGCGCTCGGCGGAGCGCTCGCGATCCTCGAGGATCTCGACTTTCTTCAGCTCCTCGAACGCCTCGCCCAGCTCGGCCTTGGCCTCGGCGAGCTGACCCTCCAGGGCGGCGGCCGACTGGCGCATGTTGTCCCGGCGGCCGGTGGCCGCGCGGGCGTAGGTCGGGTAGGCGAAATGGGCCGGGTCGGAGATGCCGGCGCGGGCCTCTTCCTGCGCGACCTCGCGGTCGAGCTCGGCCGCCATGCGGTTGAAGTCGGCCATCATCATCTCGATCTGGGCGACCCGGCGGCGCTTCTCGTCCACCTGGAACCGACGCAGCCGGATCAGCGTGTCACGCGATTTCATGTCGGGCCATCCACTCCACGCTACGCTGGAAAGCGGCTCGATCGGCGCGGCAATCCTTCCGGACCGTCACCCGACGCGCTTTCGAAGCCGCCTCACCCGCCGCCGACGATGGCGGCCAACCGGGCGTAACCCTCGCCGATGGAGGTTGCTTCTTCCTTACCCTGCCCCAGAAAAGCCGTCAGATCGGGCATCAAGGCCACCGCCTCGTCCACTTCCGGCGAGGAGCCGGCGCGGTAGGCCCCGAGCCGGATCAGTTCCTCCATGTCGGCATAGGTCGCGAGGACCTTTCGCGCCCGGCGGACCGTGGGAAGATGCGCCGGGTCGCAGGCCCGCGGCATGGTGCGCGAGACCGAGCGCAGCACGTTGATCGCCGGATAGCGGCCCTGCTCGGCGATGCGGCGCTCCATGACGATGTGCCCATCGAGGATGCCGCGCACCGCGTCCGCCACCGGCTCGTTGTGGTCGTCGCCCTCCACCAGCACGGTGAACAGGCCGGAGATCGCCCCCTCCCCCGTGCCGGGCCCCGCCCGCTCGAGAAGGCGCGGCAGTTCGGAGAAGACGGTGGGGGTGTAGCCCTTGGCGGTGGGCGGTTCGCCGCCGGCGAGGCCGATGTCGCGCTGGGCCATGGCGAAGCGCGTGATCGAGTCGATCATGCACAGCACCTGCGCGCCCTGATCGCGGAAATACTCGGCGATCGCCAGCGTCACGTAGGCGGCGTTGCGGCGCATCAGCACCGGCTCGTCGGAGGTCGCCACCACCACGACCGAGCGGGCGAGGCCGGCGGCACCGAGATCGTCCTGCAGGAATTCCTGCACCTCGCGCCCGCGCTCACCGACGAGGCCGATCACCGCCACGTCGGCGGCGGTGTAGCGGGCGAGCATCGAGAGCAGAACCGACTTGCCGACGCCCGAGCCGGCGAAGATGCCCATGCGCTGCCCGCGGCACATGGTGAGGAAGGTGTTGATGCAGCGCACCCCGAGATCGAGCGGCGGCCCGACCCGTTTCCGCCCGTGCGCGGGCGGGGGATCGGCGCGCAGGGGATAGATCGCCGGCCCCTGCGCGAGGGGGCCGAGCCCGTCGATCGGGCGCCCGAGGGCGTCGACGGTGCGCCCGAGCCAGGCGGCGGAGGGGCGGATCGCGCCCGCCGCCTCGTCGCGCACCAGCGCTGGGCAGCCGCGGCGGACGCCTTCCAGGGAGCCGAACGGCATGGCGAGCGCGCGGTCGCCGGCAAAGCCGATCACCTCGCACGGCACGGTCGAGGGCACGGGCGATGTCTCGCCCCCGCCGCCGCCCTCCACCACCACGTCGATGCGGCCGCCCAGCCGCATGGCGGAGACCGGCCCGGCCACCTCGACCAGGAGGCCGCGGATCGCCGTCACCCGGCCGAAGGTTTCGAGCGTCTCGACGGTCGAGAGCGCCGCGAGCGCCGCCGCCAGCCCCCCGGAGCCGCTCTCCTGCGTCATGCGACCTCGACCCCGTTAACCGCGTCCCGTCACCGAACCGGCCGATGTCTTAACACCGCGGGGCTCTTCGCCAAGGCGTCTTCCCGCCGATCCGACGCCGTCGCCGCCGGTCCGCACGAATCGAAAAGGCGACGAACGATCGTCGTCTCCTTTCGGCAACAGAAACGCCAACTCTAGGGATATGAAGGGGTTAGCGGGCGAGGCTGATTTCCCGCCCCAGAAAAGCCCCTGCGGATGGAGAACAGATCGCCAACCATGGTGAGAATCGGTGCCGGACTCGAAAGAGACAGAGCTTGCAAGCGGGATTCGGCTTTTGTTAACGGTTAAGGAATAGCGTTTCGAAAGTGGGAATGAGGGAGCGTCCGCCGGGGCCGTCGGCGGACGACCGGCGGCGGCTTGTCTCAAGCGCCCCGAAACGGCCTGTCCGGTGGGGATCACGATGCGCGTACTTCTGATCGAGGACGACAGCGCGACGGCGCAGAGCATCGAATTGATGCTCAAGTCCGAGAACTTCAACACCTACACGACCGACCTCGGCGAAGAGGGCGTCGATCTCGGCAAGCTCTACGATTACGACATCATCCTTCTGGATCTGAACCTGCCCGACATGTCGGGCTACGAGGTGCTGCGCAGCCTGCGCGTCGCCAAGGTGAAGACCCCGATCCTGATCCTGTCGGGCATGGCCGGCATCGAGGACAAGGTGAAGGGCCTCGGCTTCGGCGCCGACGACTACCTCACCAAGCCGTTCCACAAGGACGAGCTGGTGGCGCGCATCCACGCCATCGTGCGCCGCTCGAAGGGCCATGCCCAGTCGGTCATCACCACCGGCGACCTGATCGTGAACCTCGACCAGAAGACCGTCGAGGTCTCCGGCTCGCGGGTGCACCTCACCGGCAAGGAGTACCAGATGCTGGAACTCCTCTCGCTGCGGAAGGGCACGACGCTCACCAAGGAGATGTTCCTCAACCATCTCTACGGCGGCATGGACGAGCCGGAACTGAAGATCATCGACGTGTTCATCTGCAAGCTGCGCAAGAAGCTGGCGAACGCGTCCGAGGGCAAGAACTACATCGAGACCGTGTGGGGCCGCGGCTACGTGCTGCGCGAGCCGGTCGAGGGCGAGGACCGCATGGCGGTCTGATCCGCTCCGGCCTTCGAACGCTCCCGAACCCCGCTCCGGCGGGGTTCTTTCGTTCGGAGAGCATCACCCCGGACGGTCGCCGCCGGCTTAAGGTCCGACGATCCGGGGGACGAGGGCCTGGACGAGGGTCCGGGCGTTGCGCGAGGCGGTGGCGGCATCGCCGGCCAGGGAGCGGATCGTCAGGAGATCGCCGTCGCGCAGGACGATTGCCGTCGCCCCCGACATCGAGCCCATCCGGTAGAGGCTGATCCACCCGACCGCCGGCGCCACGGACAGGCCGGTGAGCCGGCATTCCGGATCGCGTTGCCGACAGAGCGCCTCCAGGCTGGCGATCGGCGTCTCCCCCGAGCGCACCCGCCCCTCCGTGCCGTCGGCCTGCCGGCCGAGCAGAACGTCGATCATCGGGCTGCCCTCGCACGCGGCGCAGAGGAGCGTCAGCCGGGCGGCCTCGGCTCGGGCGGCGAAACGGCCGCCGAGGGCGGATTTCGCCGCGGGTTCGAGCCCGGTGAGATCGCGGAGGGCGAACCCCTCGGCCCGCGCCGAAACGGGCGCGAGGCCGACAAGGAGGGCGACGGCCGATCCCCGGATCATGCCTCGGATCATGCGCCGCTTCCCTCTCTCACCCGTTGGCTCCGGCTCAGGCCGGCTCCTCGCGGAAATAGGGCTCGACCGTGCCCTTGAGCTTCACCGTCATCGGGTTGCCGGACCGGTCGAGCGCCTTGCCCGCGGAGAGGCGGACCCAGCCCTCGCTGACGCAGTATTCCTCGACATTGGTCTTCTCGACGCCCTTGAAGCGGATGCCGACGCCGCGGGCGAGGACCGCCTCATCATAGTGGGGGCTGTTCGGGTTCACCGAGAGGCGGTCGGGGGGCGTGTCGGACATGAATCGTGGCTTCCTGGCGATCGAGCGGGCCGGTTACGGCAATCGCGGCGGTCCCGCAACTTCGCGCTCGGCCCTCGCCGCGGCGATCAGTTCCTCCACCCGGCCGCTCTGCAGAAGCGGGATCCACCGCATCACCGTCGGGTGCGGAAAATCCCACCACGCCGTCTCGACCAGGGCTGCGGCGGTCGCCTCGTCGAAGCGGCGGCGCACGAGGCGGGCGGGGTTGCCGGCGACCACCGCGTAGGGCGGCACGTCCCGCGTGACGACGGCGTGGGCGGCGACCACCGCCCCGTCGCCGACGGTGACCCCCGACAGGATCATGCAGCCCGATCCGAGCCAGACGTCGTTGCCGATGGTCACGTCGCCGCGCGAGACGTGGTAGTCCTGAGGCGCGTCCGCTCCGGGCCAGAGCCCGGTCATCGCCGCGAACGGATAGGTCGAGACCCAATCGAGCCGGTGATCGCCGCCGAGGAGAATCTCGACCCGGTCGGCGATGGAACAATACCGGCCGATCGTCAGCCGCCGCCCGGATTCGGGAAAGCGCACCTTCGGCCGGCCGTAAGAGTAGGCGCCGATTAAGAAATTCCAGCGCCGCGCCAGCGTTTCGAGGTGGAGCCGGGTTTCGTTGTGCGGGTTGCGCCCCCGCCTCAGCCGTTGCAACAGATGCCTCAACAGCGTCCCCCGGAAGAAGAGGGTGCGGGCGCGCAAGAACGCGTGAAAGAGGACGGCATCGCCATGGCCGACAATATGTCCGAGGATCTGAAGTCCGGGGCGCTCGTCTACCATCGACTGCCGAAACCCGGAAAGCTCGAGATCCAGGCAACCAAGCCCCTCGGCAACCAGCGCGACCTCGCCCTCGCCTATTCCCCCGGCGTCGCCGCCGCCTGCATGGCGATCCACGACGACCCGCAGGAGGCCGCCACCCTCACCATCCGCCAGAACCTCGTCGCGGTTCTCTCGAACGGCACCGCGGTTCTCGGCCTCGGCGATATCGGCCCGCTCGCCTCGAAGCCGGTGATGGAGGGCAAGGCGGTCCTGTTCAAGAAGTTCGCCGGGATCGACGTGTTCGACATCGAGGTGAACGAGAAGGAGGTCGACAAGCTGGTGGACGTGGTCTGCTCGCTCGAGCCGACCTTCGGCGGCATCAACCTCGAAGACATCAAGGCGCCCGAGTGCTTCGAGGTCGAGGAGCGCTGCCGCGAGCGGATGAACATCCCGGTCTTCCACGACGACCAGCACGGCACGGCGATCATCGTCGCGGCCGCCGTGCTCAACGCGCTGGAACTCGCCGGCAAGGACCTCTCCGACGCCAAGATCGTCACCTCGGGCGCCGGCGCGGCGGCGCTCGCCTGCCTCAACCTGCTGGTCTCCCTCGGCGCCCGGCGCGAGAACATCACCGTCACCGACATCAAGGGCGTGGTCTTCAAGGGCCGGTCCGAGCTGATGGACCGCTGGAAGGAGGTCTACGCGCGGGAGACGGAGGCGCGCACGCTGGCCGAGGTGATCCCCGGCGCCGACGTGTTCATCGGCCTCTCCGCGGGCGGGGTGCTCAAGCCCGAATATCTCGAGAAGATGGCCGAGAAGCCGCTCATCATGGCGCTCGCCAACCCCTATCCCGAGATCATGCCGGACCTCGCCCAGGAGCGCCGGCCCGACGCGATGATCTGCACCGGGCGCTCGGACTTCCCTAATCAGGTCAACAACGTCCTCTGCTTCCCCTACATCTTCCGCGGCGCCCTCGATGTCGGCGCGCACGCGATCAACGAGGAGATGAAGAAGGCCGCCGTGAAGGCGATCGCGGCCCTCGCCCGCGAGGCGCCGTCCGACGTCGTGGCCCGCGCCTATGGCGGCGAGGCCCGGCCCTTCGGCCCCCACTCGCTAATCCCGAGCCCGTTCGACCCGCGCCTGATCCTGCGCATCGCCCCCGCCGTGGCCAAGGCGGCGATGGATTCGGGGGTGGCCGGGCGGCCGGTCGAGAACATCGACGCCTACGCGGAATCGCTCGACCGGTTCGTCCACCGCTCCGGCTTCATCATGAAGCCGCTCTTCTCCAAGGCGAAGGACAACCCCAAGCGCGTCATCTACGCCGAGGGCGAGGACGAGCGGGTGCTGCGCGCCGCCCAGGTGGTGGTCGAGGACCGCGTCGCCCGGCCGATCCTCGTCGGCCGCCCGCGGGTGATCGAGACCCGCATCAAGCGCTTCGGCCTCGACCTCCGGCACGGCGAGCATTTCGACCTGATCGATCCGGAAGACGATCCGCGCTACCGCGACTACGTCTCGACCTATCTCGAGATCGCCGGGCGCCGCGGCATCACCCCGGATCTCGCCCGGACGCTGGTGCGCACCAACAGCACGGTGATCGGCGCGCTCGCCGTGCGCCGCGGCGAGGCGGACGCCCTGATCTGCGGCCTCGAAGGCCGGTTCGAGACGCGGCTGCGCGTCATCCGCGACATCATCGGGCTCTCACCCGAACTGCTCGACTTCGCGGCGATGAGCCTCATCGTCACGAAGAAGGGCGCCTACTTCCTGGCCGACACCCATGTCCGGCAGAATCCCAGCGCGGAGGAAGTGGCCGACGTCGCAATCGCCTGCGCCGGCCATGTCGGCCGCTTCGGCCTGACCCCGAAGATCGCGCTGCTGAGCCACTCCGATTTCGGGCAGTCCGACTCGGACTCGGCGAAGAAGATGCGCCGCGCCCTCGAACTGATCCAGGCCCGCGCACCCCACATTCAGGCCGACGGCGAGATGCAGGCGGATTCGGCCCTGTCCGAACTCGTGCGCGACCGGGTGCTGCCGGGCTCGAACTGGAAGGGTGCGGCCAACATCCTGGTCTTCCCGAACCTGGATGCCGCCAACATCGCCTTCCAGTTCGCCAAGGTGCTCGCCGACGCCCTGCCGGTCGGCCCTCTGCTGATCGGCCCGGCCAAGCCGGCGCACATCCTCACGCCCTCCGTGACGGCGCGCGGCATCGTCAACGTTACCGCCGCGGCGGTGGTGGAGGCGCAGGCCGGGGTCACGCAAGGAGCCGTGCAAGGGGCGGCACCGGAGGCCGAGCCGGGCGCGGGCCCGCTGTCGGAGTAGCCAATCACGCGACGAAGCCCGCCCCCGAGCCGAGCGAGGGGGCGGAGCTCAAGCTTGGCTGTCATTTTGCATGCGGTTTCCGCGCGCTGAACGCCCGTGGAGTCCGCAATGTGCCTTGGTGACGACCCGACCTGTGCCGCCTTCGCCGAGCATCGGCTGCGCTACCGGCGCGACATGGAGCCGGAGCGCCGTGCCTTCCTGAAGAGCGGCTTCGTCGCCACCGGCGGGGCCGCCGCCCTCGCCGCGGGCGGGCTCTCGCTGGTGAGCCCGGCCCTGGCGCAGAGCAGCGGGAGCCGGCTGAAGCAGACGGCGCACTACCACCTGCCGGCCAACGCCGAGACCGTGCACTGGGGCTACTTCTCGAAATCCCTCAAACCCCAGGTCGAGATCGCCTCGGGCGATTTCGTCACCATCGAGACCCTGACCCACCACGCCAACGACGATGCCGAGCGCATGGTGACCGGGGATCCGGGTGCCGAGAGCGTCTTCCTCTGGACCAAGGAGAAGAAGGGCGTGGCGCGTCGCGGCGCCGGGCCGGAGGATTCGAAGCTCGGCCCCGGCGGCGGGCTCGGCGTCCATATCTGCACCGGCCCGGTGGCGATCCGCGGGGCGGAGCCCGGCGACGTGCTGGAGGTGCGCATCCTCGACGTGGCGCCGCGCGCTTGCGCCAACCCGAAATTCAAGGGCCGGACCTTCGGCAGCAACGCGGCGGCGTGGTGGGGCTACCACTACAACGACATGCTGGGGGGCAAGAAGCGCGAGGTCGTCACCATCTACGAGGTCGACTCATCCGGCGAGCGCGACTGGGCCAAGGCCGTCTACAGCTTTCCCTGGCCGGGGGTGACCGATCCGGACGGCCGCGACCACCCGACCATCGACTATCCGGGCCTGCCCGTCGATCACACCCGGACGAAGCGCAGCTTCGACGTGCTCAAGGGCATCCGCGTGCCGATCCGCCCGCATTTCGGCACGATGGGCGTGGCGCCGGCCGAGGCCGAGATGGTGAACTCGATTCCGCCGAGCTACACCGGCGGCAACATCGACAATTGGCGCATCGGCAAGGGCGCGACGATGTACTACCCCGTCGCCGTGCCGGGGGCCCTGTTCTCGGTGGGCGACCCCCACGCGAGCCAGGGCGATTCCGAACTCTGCGGCACGGCGATCGAGTGCTCGCTCACCGGCACCTTCCAGTTCATCCTGCACAAGAAGGCGGATCTCGCCGGCACCTCGCTGGAGGCCCTCGACTTCCCGATGATCGAGACCAGCGAGGATTGGGTGCTCTCCGGCTTCAGCTACCCGAACTACCTCAAGGACCTCGGGGCCGACGCGCAGAACGCGATCTTCCAGAAATCCTCCATCGACCTCGCCATGCGGGACGCCTTCCGCAAGATGCGGCAGTTCCTGATGCAGGCGAAGGGTCTGACCGAGGACGAGGCGATCTCGCTGATGTCGGTGGCGGTCGATTTCGGCATCACCCAGGTGGTCGACGGCAACTGGGGCGTCCACGCCATCGTCAAGAAGGCGATCTTTTCGGAGCGGCCGGCCTGACGCGGTGTCCGGTTGATTCCTTCGGCATGAGCCTGGCATTTCCCCTCCCCCTTGTGGGGAGGGGTTCGGGGTGGGGGTGGTGCAGACGGCACCGCCGCGCTCGAACCGGCACTGCCCCCACCGCCTCTCTCCTCCCCACAAGGGGGGAGGAGAGAGGCAGCGGCCGAAGCGATCCGGGACGCGACCTCTCCGGATGGGCCGCGCCGGATCACGCCGCCGGCCACCCCTCCCCTTTCGCCAGCGACCGCGCGGAGAAATGGCCGCCGGGGAACACGGCCGCGACGCCGGGCCGCTTGAGGCGCAGGTCCCAGGCCCGCAGCTCCGCATAGCGCAGGGTGATGGTCCGGCCATCGTCCGAGCGGGAGACGAAGCAGCGCTCGAAGGCGAGGAGCTGAGTCGGCATCGGCGGGTGCGGGCCGGCGCCCGTGTCGATCTCCAGGGCGAGCGCCGCCTGCCTCCCCGCCTCGAAGGCGCGGAACGCGTCGAGCAGGGCGTCGTACTCGACGCCGTCTACGCAGAGCTGGAGGCAGAAGCGGGGCGCGAACGCCGCGCCGCGGTCGAGAGGGCTTTGGCGCAGCAGCGTCAGGGCGAAGCGCCCGCCCTCGGCCTCGGGCAGGGTGACGTTGTGATCCTCCGCCACGCCGTCGAGCGCCCGCAGGCGGTCGGGCTCGATCGGCGAGGGCGCCGCCTCGCGGCCCTCCGCCCGCCCGTCGGTGCGGAAATGCAGGAGCGGGTTGATTCCGGCCGCGACCACGTCGGGGTAGCGGGCGAGATAGAGGCTGGTGCTGAAGCCGGGGCTCGGATCGAGGCCCTGCGCGGCGCCGACCTGCTGGTAGTGGCGCAGGGGGTCGAGCCGGGTCCGGCCGCTCTGGCGGCGGTAGAAGGCGGTGTCGAAATCCGCGCTCGGATTGCGGTCCCGCCGGGCGCCGAACCACGCGTAGTGCAGGAACGGGTCGAGGCCGCTGCGCGCCACGCCCGGATTGCGCTCGCGGTAATAGGCGGCATCGAACAGCTTCGGGACGCGGCCGATCACGGCGCGGCGCAGGAGGCCGCTGGCGAGGCCGACGAGGCGGGCGGCGGGCGACGCGCTCATGCCACCACCTGCGCCTCGCACAACGCCCGGATCGCCCCGGCGAAGGCGTCGGCGTCGCAATCCGCGGCGATCTTTCGGCTGCCCTCGTCGCGAACGGCGTCCCACAGGGCGGGATCCTGGTGGAGCACCACCAGCGCCTCGGCGAAGGGCCTCGGATCGCGCCAGTCGCGCACGAGGAAGCCGGCACCGTCCGCCCAGCCGACCTGATCGGCGAGGATCGGCGTGACGACGCAGGGCAGCCCCCGCGCCACCGCCTCGTGCACCTTGTGGGGGATGCCGGCGGCAAAGCGCGTCGGTGCCAGGAACACGCGGGCGGCGTCGAGATAGGGCTCGGTCAGCGGCACCCGGCCGGTCACCTGCACCCCCGCCTGCTGCGCGTAGCGTTCCCGGATCTCCGGCGCGATCCCGCCGACGATGGTCAGCACCGCCTCCGGCAACGCCGCGCGGACGAGGGGCCAAACGTTATCGAAGAACCAGTCGAGGGAATCGACGTTGGGCTGACCCTCGCGGGCGAGTGCGCCGACGAAGACGAAGCCGGAGCGTCCGGAAAAGCCCGGCGTCGGCGCCTCGGGGCGGGCCAGGGCATGGCCGAGCACGGTGGCGTTGCAGGCGCTGTAGCGGGCGAGCACCCGCGCCTCGGCGGGCGAGACGCAGACTACCGCGTCGGCGAGGCCGAACAGCCGCGTCTCGCGCTCGGCCTGCCACGCGAGGTCGGCGGCGGTCGCGCTGCCCGCGGTGGCGGCCTCCGTCACGAAGTCGCGCAGCGCGAACAGGGCTTCCGAGTCGAAGATCACCTTGGAGCGCACGAAGCCGCGCGGGTCGAGCCCGGCGGCGTGCAATGCCTGGGTGACGAACAGGATGTTGTGCGGCCGGCTGACCCAGAGCACGTCGTAATGGTCGCGCCGCTCCGCGATCAGGCGGGCGAAGCCGTCGTCGCCGCTGGCGTAGCCGATCTCGATGCGCTCATCGAGGTCGCGGTAGCGCCGCGCCTCCTCCGGATCCGCCTCGTAGTTCGGGAAGAAGGTCACCGCGTAGCCCAGCCCCGCCATGGCGTTGAGGATGGCGTTGGCCCGCGGCAGGCCGGCGCCGAGATCGAGATGCGGCACCCGGTCGTCGACGTAGAGCACCCGCAGGCGCCAGGGATCGTGGTCGAGGAGGCCTCCTCCCCGCGGCTGCGGCCCCTGCGCGAACAGGCTCGCGCGATGACGGTCGAGAAAGCGGGCACGGTTGCGGTCGAGCAGCGCCTCCACCTCCTCGCGGCGGGCGCTGGTGGCGTTCTCGTAGTGGATCGCGGTGGCCCGCGGCTGCACGATGACGCGACGCCCGGCCTGATGGCAGCGCAGGCAGAGGTCGGTGTCCTCGAAATAGGCCGGGGCGAAGAGCGGGTCGAAGCCGCCGAGGCTCTCGAACAGGGCCCGCTCGATCATCAGCACGGCGCCCGAGACGTAGCCGACGTCGCGGGTCGCGGCGTGCTCGGGGGCGAAGGGGTCGGCCTTGCCGCGGCCGTGCGGGTGGGTGAGCTGCGCGTCGTCGCGAAAGCCGGCGCCGGATTCCTGCAGCACGCCGCCGGGGAAGACGAGCCGGGCGCCGACGATGCCGGCGCCCGCGTGATCGCGGAAGGTCGCGACCATCGCCGCCAGCGCGCCGGGCAGGAGATCGACATCGGGATTGAGGAAGAGAATGAAGCGTCCCCGCGCCCGCGCCGCGCCGGCGTTGCAGGCGGGCCCGAAGCCGGTGTTGGTGTCGTTCTCGATCAGAGTCACCCCGTCGAGATGCGGGTAGAGGGCGCGGGTCTCCGGCGCGGAGGCGTTGTCGACCAGCACGACCTCGAAGGTGACGCCCGCGAGGGCCTGGCTCGCGCAGAGGCGAAAGAGGGTGAGCGCCAGGAGGTGGCGGGCATCGCGGGCGACGATGACGATGGAGACGTCCGGATCGGGCTGCGGCGCGAAGGCGAGGCGCACGCCGTTGCGCCGGATCGCCTCGAAGATCAGCGCGGCCTCGGCGAGCGCCGCGCGGCGGCCGATGCCGGGATCGACGGTGTCGAGCAGGGGAACGGCGGGGGTCTCGCTCATGGGCGGGGCGCTTCCTCCGACAAGGTGATCCGCCCGATCCCGTCATCGGTGAGGAACAGGAGGCACCCGCCCGCCGGGAGCAGGGACGCCCCGCGGAAGGACAGGCTCGCCGGAAGCGGCGCGGGCAGGCGCCCGGTGCGGTCGGCGTAGGCGTGGATTTCGCGGCGGTGGAGCGGCGTGACCCGCTCCGGGCGCAGTTCGCAGGCATCCTCGCCGGCGATCAGGAAGGCGGCCGCCGGATGGGTGCCGTTCACGAGCACGCCGGGCAACAGCGTCGCGATCTCGATGCGATCCCCCGCGCAGCCGACGATCCGGCCTTCCGTCTCCCAGTCGGCCTGGATGCCCGCGAAGGCGCGGGCCAGGACGGCGCGGGCTTCGGGCGGCAGCTTCCGGTCGCGCACCCATTCGGGCGAGAGGGCGACGTCGAGCGCGCCGAGATCCGGCGCCGCGCCCTCCGCCCCTGGCTCGGTGCGGGCGAACCAGCGCCGCCGCAGCGGTGTGTAGACCGCCGCCGCGCCATGGCCGGGGCGCCGCTCGGTGGCGACGAGCACGCCGAGATCGGGGTCGGCGGCCAGCAGGGAGCGGGCGGAGGTTTCGCAAGTGAGGACGAGGCCGCCGCCTCGGACCGCGCTCGTCCCCTCCCCCTTGCGGGGAGGGGTTCGGGGCGGGGGCGGCTCAGGATGCGGCGGAGCAGTGCCGTCGGCGCCACCCCCGCCTCTTGCCTCCTCCCCACAAGGGGGAGGAGAACTGCCCCGTCCTTCCCTCAACAGCCCGATCAACTCCGCCTCCGCCGCCATCGCCGCCTCGGCGTAGCGCGTGAACAGCGCCTCGCTCGCCCACGTCAGCCGTGCCAGCGCGTCCCGATCCCCCGCGACCGCCAGAACGGCCTCCTTCACCGCCTCCGCGTTGCGGCAGCGATGGGCCGCCTCCATCGGCTCGAACCCTTCGAGGCCGATCTCGGTGCCGATCACGGGGCGGCCGAAGGAGAGCGCCTCGCCGACCTTCATCTTGAGCCCGGAGCCCATCAGCATCGGCGCCACGACGACGTCGGCCTGGGCGTAGAAATCCTCGAGCCGGTCGAGATAGCCGAGCAGCCGCACGCCCGGCCCCTCGACGCCGGGCAGGCTGCGGCAGATCTCGCCGGCGATGACGAGTTCGGGCCGATCCGGCGTCCAGCCGTCGCGCCACGTGCGGATGAAGCGGCCGATGGAGAAGAGATTCGGGTCGTTGCCGTGGCCGAGGAAGCCGATCCGAGCGACCCGCTCCGGCACGGAGAACGGTTTTTGGGCCGGGAAATGCGGCGGCAGCAGCAGGACGCGGCTGTCGGTCAGCCCCGCGAAGTAGCCGGCTTCCGCCGCCTGGATCGCCAGCACGACGTCGGCGCGGGCGAGCCCCGCCGCCTCGCTGGCCGCGTCGGTGTAGAAAAAGTTCGGCTCGGCGCGGAACGGCCGGTACTGGTTCTGGCGCCCGGCGAAGCGGTCGTGGGTGTCGATGAGCGTCAACACGCCCGGCGGCACCCGCTCCAGGGCGCGCGACAGGAAGACGTAGTTCACGAGAGCCGCGCCGGTCTCGGGGTAGGCGGAAAAGTACCACGCCACGAAGTCCCCGACCTCGTCGGGGCACCATTCGTCGATGCCGAACGCGTTGGCGCGCGTCTTGAGCGGGATGACGGTCCGCGCCTCGATCAGGAAGACGTTCCGGAAGGTCCGCTCCATTCCCAAACAATCGGTCGGCGGGTGCTGGCCGAAGCGGCGGTAGATCTGATCCTCGTGGGCGTAATAGGCGAGATCGATGGCGAAGCCGCCGCGGGTCAGCGCCTCGCAGGTGGCCACCAAGCGGCGCCGGTTGCCGGCGCTCACGGGGGCCGCGGGCATCGGCGCGAGCACGAGGATCGCGGGTTTTTCCGTGAGCGCTTCCGGCATCACGAGGCCCCGACGGTCAGCGCGGTGAAGCCGTGGGCGTGGAGCGCGAACGAGCGCTCCGGCCGGCCCTCGGGCGCCGCGCCCCAGAGCGGTTCGAGGGTGAGCCGCTGACGCGGGTGCCGGCCGAAGCGCAGCTGCGCCTCGACGACCCGGGCACAGCCCCAGCCGGCGCGGGTGCGGAACAGCAGGCCGTGCGGGATCGCGGTGCCGCCGAGCGTCCAGCCGCCCGCCTCGTCGGCGAGATCCGGCGCGTCCTCGGCAACCGGCAAGGCAGCGACCGCCGCCTCGACGAGGCCGAACAGGCGCCCGAGCGGGACGAGACCGGAGGCGCCGGCCGAGAGCAGCGCGCGGGCGAGCAGGCTCCGCTCGGCCGCCCCGAGGGCATCGACCGCCGAGCGTTCGGGCCGAATGGCGAGATCGCGGAAGTGGGTGGCGAGGGTCAGGCCGCCGCCGAGGGCGCCATCGTCCGCGTCGAGCGCCAGGAGGCCGACCGGCCCCTCCCCTGCCCCCGCCTCGAGTCCGGCCAGGACCCAGGTCACGAGCCGAACGCCGTCGGGGCTGGCGACCTGCAGCGGGATCGGCAGCGAGGGCGGCAGGGGGAAGCGGAGCACGAAGGCGCCGGGCGCGGCCTCGATCAGGCGGCCGGGGACAGGTTCGGTCATCGGCCGTGTCCCTGCCCGCTTTTGGGGCGTCGCGCGCTCCCCTCCCCCTTGTGGGGAGGGGTAGGGGTGGGGGTGGTGCAGTCGGCACCGCGGAGCTTCATCCGGCACCACCCCCACCTCCCGCCTCCTCCCCACAAGGGGGAGGAGAGGCCCGTGCCACGACGAACACGCGGACAGCATCGGAACGGCGGCCCCTGAACTCGTGATCCAACAGGGCAGGCTCATTAGAAGAAGGCCGGCAGGGTGGCGCAGGCGGTGTCAAGGGGATGCCTCTCACGCCGCCGCCAGCGCCGACAGGATCCGCGCCCAGGAGCGCGTGCCCTTGTGGAAGCTCGTCAGCTCGTACTTCTCGTTGGGCGAGTGGATGCGGTCGTCGTCGAGGCCGAAGCCGATCAGCAGGGTGTCGAGGCCGAGGAGGCGCTTGAAGTCGCCGACGATCGGGATCGAGCCGCCGGCGCCCACCGCCACAGCCTCCCGGCCCCACTCGGCCGCGAGCGCCGCTTGCGCCGCCGCGAGCTGCGGCATGTCGTAGGGGAGGGCCACCGCCCGGGAGCCCTTGTAGCAGATCACCTCCACCGAGCAGTCGGCGGGCACGCGCTCGCGCACGAACGCCTCGAAGGTCCTGGAAAGCTGGTCCGGATCCTGGTCGTCCACGAGGCGGAACGAGACCTTCGCGGATGCCTGAGAGGCGATGACGGTCTTGGTCCCCTCGCCGGTGTAGCCGCCGATGATGCCGTTGACGTCGCAGGCCGGGCGCGACTGGATCAGCTCGATCGGCAGGCGCCCGCGCTCGCCCGCCGGTTGTTTCAGGCCGATCGGCCCCAGAAACTTCTCGGGCGTCAGGCCGAGCGAGCGCCACTGCTCCAGCAATTCGGGCGGGGGCTCGCGCACGCCGTCGTAGAAGCCCGGCAGGGTCACGCGGCCGTCCGCGTCGTGCAGGTCGGCGATGATCCGCGACAGGACGTGGATCGGGTTCGCCGCGGCACCGCCGAAGAAGCCGGAATGGAGGTCGCGGTCGGCGCAGGTCACCTTGATTTCGTAGTAGGCGAGCCCGCGCAGCGAGGTGGTGATCTGCGGGGTCTCACGGTCCCACATGCCGGTGTCGCAGACGAGCGCGACGTCGGCCTTCAGCCGCTCGCGGTTGGCCTCGACCCATTCGGGAAGCCCCTGCGAGCCGTTCTCCTCGGCGCCCTCGATCAGGATGGTGACGCCGACCGGCAGGTCGCCGTTCATCGCGAGATGCGCCCGGCACGCCTCGACGAAGGTCATGACCTGACCCTTGTCGTCGGACGCGCCGCGGGCGACGATCTTCTTCGAATCGCCCGTCTCGTCGATCCGCGGCTCGAAGGGCGGCGTCGTCCAGAGGTCCAGCGGATCGACCGGCTGCACGTCGTAATGGCCGTAGAACAGCACGTGCGGCGCCCCCGGCTTGGGGCGATGCGCCAGCACGACGGGATGCAGCGAGGTCTCCTCGACGCTGGTCTCGAACCCGAGCGCGGTCAGGTTGCCCTCGAGCCAGCGCGCCGCCTCGCGGCAATGCCCGGCATAGGCCGAATCGGTCGAGATCGAGGGAATGCGCAGCCACGCGAACAGCCGCTCCAGGCTGTTGTCCAGATCGCGGTCGATGTCGTTCAGGACGGGGTCGAGTGCGTCGGCCATGGCGGCTCCTCGAAGTCGGCGTGCGCGAAGGGTTAGCCGAGCTTCGCGCTCCGCGTAACCCCGCCGCGTCACCCCACCCGGCCGGGACGCCTCGACGCGCCGGCCCGGTCCGCGATCGGGTCGCAGCACCGCCTCCGCGGCGGGGAGCGGAACAGGGCCACCTTGGAATGGTTATCGACACGACCCGGTGCGGGCCCAGAGCTTATTCCCTCTGCCCACGCCCTCCCAAGACGCGCGTCCCGTCCGGCCCTTCGCGAAGCCTCTTCGCGTTTCGTCCGTGCGAGGCCCGCGCCTCATCACGGATGTAACCATGCTCATCGACAGCGGTTCGCCCGGCGCCGTCGGGACAATCGGCATCACGCTCACCATCAACGGCGAGCGGCGTGAGCTTCAGGTCGCGCCCTGGACCACGCTGCTCGACCTCCTGCGCGAGCGCCTCGACCTCACCGGCACCAAGAAGGGCTGCGACCACGGCCAGTGCGGCGCCTGCACCGTGCTGGTGAACGGCACCCGCATCAATTCCTGCCTCACGCTCGCCGTGATGAAGGACGGCGCCGAGATCACCACCGTCGAGGGGCTGGCCGGGCTCGCCCAGCGCGAGGGCAAGAACAGCCTTCATCCGATCCAGGAGGCCTTCGTCGAGCACGACGCCTTCCAGTGCGGCTACTGCACGCCGGGCCAGCTCTGCTCCTCGGTCGGCCTGATGAACGAGGGCCACGCCAAGACGCGCGACGAGATCCGCGAGGCGATGAGCGGCAACATCTGCCGCTGCGGCGCCTACACCAACATCGTCGACGCGATCGAAGAGGTGATGCAGCAGGGAGGCGCCCGATGAACCGCTTCGATTACGTCCGTCCGAGCACGGTGGCGGAGGCGGTGCAGGCGCTGGGCAGCGACCCGGCGGCCCGCTTCATCGCCGGCGGCACCAACCTCATCGACCTGATGAAGTACGACGTCGAGCGGCCGGGCAAGCTGATCGACATCACCCGCCTGCCGCTCGGCGAGATCGAGGAGCGCGACGGCGGCCTTCGCATCGGCGCGCTGGTGACCAACGCGACGCTCGCCTACGATTCCCGTATCCGCGAGCGCTACCCGCTGCTCGCCGACGCGATCCTGGCCGGCGCCTCGGCCCAGCTGCGCAACGCGGCGACCACCGGCGGCAACCTGTTGCAGCGCACCCGCTGCTACTACTTCTACGACACGGCCACGCCCTGCAACAAGCGCGAGCCCGGCTCCGGCTGCTCGGCGATCGGCGGGGTGGACCGCATCCACGCGATCCTCGGCACGAGCGAGCACTGCATCGCCACCCACCCCTCCGACATGTGCGTCGCGCTCGCCGCGCTGGAGGCGACGGTGCAGGTGAGCGGGCCGCAGGGCGACCGCGCGATCCCGTTCGCCGAGTTCCACCGCCTGCCGGGCGACGAACCGGCCAAGGACACCACCCTCGCGCCGGGCGAGATCATCGTCGCCATCGACCTGCCGGCGAAAGGGTTTGCCGGCACCCACCACACCTACCTGAAGTTGCGCGACCGGCTCTCCTACGCCTTCGCGCTGGTCTCGGTCGCCGCCGCCCTCGAACTCGACGGGCAGACCATCCGCACCGCCCGCCTCGCGCTCGGCGGCGTCGCCCACAAGCCCTGGCGCAACCGGGAGGCCGAGGCGCTGCTGCAGGGCAAGCCCGCGACGCGCGAGAGCTTCAAGGCGGCCGCCGACCTGATCCTGCGCGAGGCCAAGCCGCAATCGACCAACGGCTTCAAGATCGAGCTGACGCGCCGCGCCATCGTCCGCGGCCTCGAACAGGCCGCGGCCGGCACGCCCCAGTCCCAGTCCGACAAGCGCATCCAGTAAGGAGCCGCCCATGACCGTCCAGTTCAGCCCGGCGGCCGGCCGTGACCGGTTCGTCGGCAGCGCCGTCAGCCGCGTCGACGGCCCGGCCAAGGTCACCGGCCTCGCCAAGTACGCCGGCGAGTTCGCCGCCCCCGACCTCGCCTACGGCGTGGTGGTGTCGAGCGCCATCGCCAAGGGCAGCATCCGGGGCATCGACGCCTCGGCCGCGGAGGCGGTGCCCGGCGTGATCAAGGTGCTCACCCACGAGAACCGCCCGGCCACCTCCGACAATCCGGAGGATTACCAGGACGCGGTGGCGCCCCCCGGCGCGCCGTTCCAGGCGCTGGCGACGAACCGCATCGTCTTCTCCGGCCAGCCGGTGGCGCTCGTCGTCGCCGAGGATTTCGAGACGGCGCGCTACGCCGCCTCGCTGGTGCGGGTCGATTACGGCGTCGTGGCGCCCCGCACCGACCTCGCGGCACAGGCGCCGGAAGCCTACGATCCGCCGATGAAGCGGGCGGGCATCAAGCCGCCGCCGGAGCCGTGGGGCGACGCCTCGACGGCGTTCGACGCGGCCGAGATCCGCGTCAACGGCCAGTACCGGCTGGCCGACGAGCACCACAACCCGATGGAGCCGCACGCCTCCACCGTCGTCGTCGAGAAGGACGGCACCTACACCGTCTACGACAAGATCCAGGGCGTCTCGAACACCCACGACTACATCGCCAGCGCCTTCGGCCTGAAGCCGGAGCAGGTGCGGGTGCTGAACCCCTATCTCGGCGGCGGCTTCGGCTCCGGCCTGCGCCCGCAATACCAGCTCTTCCTGGCGATGCTGGCGGCGAAAGACCTCGGCCGCTCGGTGCGGGTGACGCTGACCCGCGACCAGATGTGGTCCTTCACCTACCGCTCGGAGGCGCTGCAGACCGTCTCCCTCGGCGCCGACCGCTCGGGCAAGCTCACCGCGCTCAAGCACGACGCTGTGCAGGGCACCTCGTCCTACGAGGATTACCAGGAGGTCGTCGTCAACTGGTCGGGGGTTCTCTACGATTGCGACAACGTCGCGCTCACCTACAGCATCGCCAAGCTCGACACCCCGACGCCCGGCGACATGCGCGCGCCCGGCGCCGTCACCGGCGTCTACGCCATCGAGACGGCGATGGACGAGCTGGCCTACGCCACCGGCCAGGATCCGATCGCGCTGCGGCTGAAGAACTACACCGACAGCGACCCGACCGAGGAGAAGCCGTTCGGTTCCAAGGCGCTCAAGGACTGCTTCCGCCAGGGCGCCGAGCGGTTCGGCTGGAGCCGGCGCAATCCGCAGCCGCGTTCCATGCGCGAGGGCCGGGAGCTCGTCGGCTGGGGCATGGCGACCGGCATCTGGGAATCGATGATGATGCAGTCGGGCGCGCAGGCCGTGCTCACTGCGGACGGTCGACTCGAAGTCGGCAACCAGACGGGCGACATCGGCACCGGCACCTACACGATCCTGACCCAGATCGCCGCCGACACGCTGGGCCTGCCCCTCGACCACGTCACGACGAAGCTCGGCGACACCACCCTCGCCAAGGCGCCCGTGGCGGGCGGCTCGTGGACGGCCGCCTCCTCCGGCACCGCCGTGATGAAGGCCTGCCGATCGATCGCCGAGCAGGCGTTCAAGCTGGCCCGCAGTATGGAGAACTCACCCCTCGCCAACGCCGATTTCGAGCGCGTGGTGTTCACCAACGGCCGGATCGAGGTGGCGGGTGATCCCGCAAAGAGCGTGGCGCTCACCGACGTCCTGAAGGCGACGGGCACGGAGAAACTCGAAGCGACCGGCGAGGCCGCCCCGGACAAGGATTTCGCCAAGCAGTACGAGGCCTATACCCACTCGGCGATCTTCGCGGAGGTGAAGATCGACGAGGAACTGGGCCAAGTGCGCTGCACCCGCGTGGTCTCGGCCATCGCCGCGGGCAAGATCCTCAACCCGAAGACGGCCCGCAGCCAGGTCCTCGGCGGCATCGTCATGGGCATCGGCTCGGCTTTGCACGAGGAATCGATGCTCGACCACCGCATCGGCCGGTTCATGAACCACAATCTCGGCGAGTACCACGTGCCGGTCCATGCCGACATCCACGACATCGACGTGATCTTCGTGGACGAGGAGGACAAGGCGAACCCCCTCGGCGTGAAGGGTGTCGGCGAGATCGGCGTCGTCGGCGTGGCCGCCGCGATCGCCAACGCGGTCTACCACGCCACCGGCAAGCGCATCCGCCACCTGCCGATCACGCCCGACAAGGTTTTGGGCGAGAGTTGAAGACACCGTAATCTATAGAATGGAACCTCGCCGGCTGAGCTGGCGAGGTTCATTGCGAGATGCATTGACACATCCAAATCGACTTCTTCTAACACTTCCGCATCGTTCAACGGACTATCGGCTAAAATCTATATCGCGCCATGAAAATTATACGCAAAATCAAAATGTTGCTAAACGGTAGGTAGAATTATAATACCCTACTAAATCTCAAGTAAACTCATGCGGCATAAGAGCAACGCCCATCATCGACCACCACAGGCTGATTAATTTTACTCGCAAATTCGATTGTACGCTTGTAATTTTAGATTTAATAACGATGAGATTGCAATTTGGATCGAATGGATATGCGACACGCATTTGCATGCCTTTGTGCAACGATAACAACATTCTTCCTCTCTGCTTGTGTAACGACTGCTCCGACCGAGACTTCAGCAGGGCGTGCATCGGCAGATTTACCGTCCCGCTCTGAGGTTGATACGAAATCGAGTGGAGGTGCACCGGAGCTGCCGAGCAATTATAGAAAAATGGCGGCAATTTACATTGTTGGTGAATATATGAACGACGCAAGTGGTCCGCCTGAGATCAGCGAGCCGGTATCCCACGCGGGCCCATTCGGAGGATCGACACAAGCTGTCATTCGTTTTCCGGTTAGCGCTCAGGTCGCTTCGAAGACCAATATCATCGCATTGGCCGGGGGCAACGGTCCGTATTACCGCTGCGCATCCATATCTGCCTATTCCGGGATCGCTTCGCTCTCAAAAACTGAGCTATCCGTACGGTGGGCCAAAGTTGATACGCCAGAATGCTCTCCCACTCTGAAATATTCTCGATATAGCGAACTGGAAAATTTGGCTGCTCAATGCCGAACACCAGGAGCCCTGTGCCAAGGAGAAACCACAGTTACCTACACCATCAAAGAGAAAAAGCTTTAGTAGCCGCGTGTCGTTCAACCATTGTGCGGAATCCGGCACGGTTCTAGCAATGGCGCTTTCACGCATCATTCCTGATTCCTGCTGAGCCCCCCGCCTTGAACACGCTCCTCGTCTTCCTCGGTGCCGGCCTCGGCGGCGTGTTGCGCCACGGGGTCAATCACTGGGCCGTGCGGCTCGGCTCGAGCTTCCCTTGGGGCACGCTCGGCATCAACGTCGTCGGCTCGGTGCTGATGGGAATCGTCACCGGCTGGTTCGCCGCCCGCGGCGGGTCGCCCCAGGCGCGGCTGTTCGTGGCCACCGGGATTCTCGGCGGCTTCACCACCTTCTCGACCTTCTCCCTCGAAGCCGTCAGCCTGTTGGAGCGCGGCGACGGGCTGGCGGCGTTCGCCTACGTGCTCGTCTCGGTGCTCGCGGGCATCGGCGGGCTGGCCCTGGCGCTGGTCGTGATGCGCCACGCCCTGTGAGGGAGGTTGTCTTGGGCGATCAGCTCCTGTCCTGGCGGTTCTGGGCCCTGCTGTCGGCCGGGTTCGCCGCCGCCACCGCGATCCTCGCCAAGGTCGGGATCGACGGCGTGCCGCCGGATGTGGCGACCTTCATCCGGACCGTGGTGATCCTGATGCTGACAGGTGCCATCGTCGCCGCCGCGGGGCAGATGCCCGACCTCGCCCGCGTGTCCGGCAGAAATCTCGTCTTCCTCGTCCTGTCGGGGCTCGCCACCGGCGCGTCGTGGCTCTGCTACTTCCGGGCGCTGGCGCTGGGCGATGCCGGCCGCGTCGCGCCGCTCGACAAGCTGAGCGTCGTGCTGGTGGCGGTGTTCGGCGTCGTCTTCCTCGGCGAGCGCCTCGCGCCCCATCACTGGCTCGGCGTCGGGCTGATCGCGACCGGCGCGGGGCTGCTGGCATGGCGGGCCTGATGCGCACCGTCGTGACGGGCCTCGCCCTCGCGGCGTCCCAGCCCGCCGAGGCCGGCCCCTTCGTCGATGCGGCCGGTATCGTGCCGGGCCTCGTCCTCGACATGCGCTATGCCGGGTCCGACAACTTCATCGGCCGGCCGATCGCCGGCTACGAGGCGCCGCGCTGCCTGCTGACGCCGCAGGCGGCCCGCGCGCTGGCGGCGGTCCAGTCCTCGCTCGCGCCGGAGGGGCTCGGCCTCAAGGTGTTCGACTGCTACCGCCCGCGCCGGGCGGTGGCCGACTTCGCCGCCTGGGCGCGCGACCCGGCCGACACCCGCATGAAGGCCGCCTACTACCCGCGGACCGACAAGGCGGACCTGTTTCGCCTCGGCTACATCGCCGAGCGCTCGTCGCATTCCCGCGGCTCGACCGTGGACCTGACGCTGGTGCGCCGCGCCGACGGCGCCGAACTCGACATGGGCACGCCCTTCGACCTGTTCGACGAGGCCTCGGCGACGGACTTTTCCGGACTCACCCCGGCCCAGGCCCGCAACCGCCGCCGCCTGCGCGACGCGATGATTCGCGCCGGCTTCGTCCCCTACGCGCAGGAATGGTGGCACTTCACCCTCAAGGGTGAGCCGTTCCCCGACACCGCCTTCGACCAGCCGGTCCGCTGATCGGCGGCGCCCGGCCGGCCCAAGCCGAGACGCGGCAGGGTCTTTTTCGAGCAGATCGAATTGTTCTAAATCGACATTGCAACGGATCAAAACAGCAATTCTTTGAAGCATTTCCAATGTTTTGAAGATCTCTTGCGCGCCCTCTACAGTTATGGCCATGATCAAGCCATGGCGCACATTTTCATATTCCCGAACGCTTCGCACGGCAGCCCGTGGCCCTCGCGGGCCGATACGCTGCCCCCCGCGCGCGACAGTGCCGGCGGCCTGACCGCCTGGCTCGCGAGTCTCGACGGCCTGCTCGAATCGTTACGGCTCGCGTGGTGGGACGGCTCCTCCCTCGGCCTGAGCCGGGGCGGGCTCGAATCGCTCGTCGGGCTGGAGCCCGGCGATGCGACACCGCCGCGGCTGGTGCCGGTCGAAGCCCGTGCGCGGGTTCGGGCGGAGGTGCGGGCATGAGCGCCGGTCTCGTCACGGCGCCGCCCGGCGCGGCGGAGCGGAACGCGCAGGGGACGCTGGAGCGCGCCCTCACGGTCGCCTTCTGGCAGGCGCTGCAGCGGGAGCCGATGCACGTCATGGCGGCGCTCGAGGCGGCCGCGCGCACCGTCGGCACGCTCTACCGGCAGGTGGCCGCCGCGCACGGCCCCGACGGGCACTGCACCTGCGGCTGGGAGCCCGATCCGGAGGCCGACCTCATCGTTCTGGAAGCGATGCTGGCCGCCGCGCTCTCCCACCCCGCCCGGCACGACCTCGCCGACATGGTACCCGTCGGGCGCGCCTGAGCCGCGGAGCCGGGATCAGATGATCCTGTGACGGATCCGGGCGGCGGTCCGTTCGATCTGCCCCGGACGCCACCGACTCTACCGCGTCATCTCAAGACTTCTTCCGGCTGATCAATCCGGTCGTGACGGTATGTCCCCCTCTCCCCGCCTGCGGGGAGAGGGCCGCGTCTCCCCCTCGTCGGGGAGCGCGGCGAGGCGGCAGCCGACGGTGAGGGGGCGGTGCCGGAGGAGCCTCCTCCGGAAGCACCCCCTCACCGCCGCTCCGGCTTCGCCTCCGCTTCCCGCAGTCACGACAAGGTGCCTGCGGGCCTCTCCCCGCCCGGCGGGGAGAGGGGGATCGGCCGGCAACCGAGCGGATAAGCCGGAAATTGTTTCAGACAATCCGGCAGCCAGCGTTCGGCACGATGCCCTAGGACTGCGCCACCGCGTCGGAGCCGGCCGGCCCCAGCAGGGCCTCTTCCTCGTCGTCGGCCTCGCCGTCGAGTTCGTGGTCGGCGTCCTCGTGGCCGGTCACGCCGGCGGCTTCCGCGAGGTTGCGGGCGACGCGGCGCAGGAGCTTGCGCAGGCGGCGGCGCTCCTTGTTGTCGAAGTCGTCGAGCAGTTCGGCCTCGACCTCGTCCCAGATCCGCTCGATCGCGGCGGCCTTGGCCATCCCGGTCTCGGTCAGGCGCACGCGGACGATGCGCCCGTCGCCGGCCTCGGCCCGGCGCTCGACGAAGCCGAGGGCGGCAAGCCGCGAAATCGTCTTGGAGGCGGTCGGCGGGCGCACCCGCAGGGTGGCGGCGAGATCGCCCATGGTCATGCTGCCGGCGGCGGCGAGGGCCTGCACCACCTGCTCCTGGCCGGCGAACAGGTCGAGCTCGGCGAGCCGGTCGCCGACCCGGGCGCGATGGAGCCGCGCCGCCTGGACCAGCGCCCATCCGACGCTCTTGGCCGCGGGGGGACGCAGCCGCTTGACGGTCTTGCCCGCCTTGTCCTTCTGCGCGCTTCGACCACCCGGCTGACCGGGGGCCTCGCCGTGCGCCGCCACCACGGCGACCGCTTCGTTTGCCGCCGACATGATCAGGTTTCCCTTCGCGGACGCGCGGGCTCTCATACGCTGCCCGAGAGGAGACCTTCCGGGCGGCCCGCGCGCCAAGCATCTGCCGACGTGCGATGAAACTTCGATGACAGAAACGTCTCGCTTTGCCGCCTGTGGACCGGCAAGACACAGCTCTTGCGAGAAATCGCTTCACGGCGCGGCCGATTTCATGGATTCCGGCGCCGCATGAGCTTCCACCGCCTCCGAGACAACGGGCCGATCCGATGACGCGCCGCGAGTCGCTCGGCCTCTATCCTCTGCGCGACCTGCGCCGGCCCGCAGACGGCGAGCCCTGGACCGCGACCGGTCCCGATCCGGTCTTCGCCCTCGGTCCGGCCCCGGCGGTGGCCGCCATGTCGGGCAGGCGTATCCGCTTTCGCTGCCGTCCGGAATCGGTGCGGCCGGTGCTCGCCGTCGAGGCGGCGGGCGAATCCGAGCCGCGCCGCTACCGACTCACGATGCGGGCGGACGGCACCGACGACCTGATCTGCCTGCCGCCCGGCACCCGCGCCCTGCGCCTGGAGGCCGCCGAGGCGGGCCCGCGCTTCCGCCTCGACGCCGTTCGGGTCGAGCCGGCGGGCCGGATCGAGGCGTCGATCCTGTCCGCTCGAACCATCATCGAACGGCTGCCGCCGCAGGAACGCCGGCCGCTGCGCCTTCTGCGGCGCGCTCTCGGCCTGGTGCGCAGCGTGCCGCCGCGGGAGATCTGGCGCCGACTCACCCGCGCCGCCGAGACCCGCCGCCCGCCCGCCAGCTACGCCGCCTGGATCGAGGCGGTGGAGGCGAAGGCTTTGCCCACGCCGGACGCCCTTCGCGCGCAGGTCGCGGCCCTGCCGGAGCGCCCGCTGATCTCGCTCCTCATGGCGGCGGGCGGCACCGATCCGGCTCCCCTCGCGGAGACGCTCGCGAGTCTGCGGGCGCAGATCTACCCGGATTGGGAACTGTGCCTCGCGGCCGCGCCGTCGGCCGCGCTCCAGGCGCTGGCGGAGGAGGACGGCCGCATCCGCCTGCTCCCGCCGGCCGGCGGCACCGCGGCCTCCCTCGACGCTGCGCTGGCGCAGGCGCGCGGCTCCCATCTCGCCACGGTGGAGCCCGGCACCCGGCTCGCCCCCCACGCCCTCCTCGCCCTCGTCCGGCGGCTCGCGCGCGAGCCCAATCTCGACCTGCTCTATTCCGACGAGGACCGGATCGGGCCGGACGGGGCGCGCTGCGATCCGGTCTTCAAGCCGGACTGGTCGCCCGAGACGCTCGAGGGCGGCTTCTACATCGGCGGCCTCGCCCTCTGCCGCACCGCCCTGGTGCGGGCGGTCGGCGGGTTTCCGGGCGAGAGCGAGGGCACGGCCGATTACGACCTCGCGCTGCGCCTGACCGAGCGGAGCGAGCGCGTCGGGCACGTCGCGCAGGTGCTCTGTCACCGCCGCGCCGCCGCGCCCGACCCGGAAGCCGCCGCCCGCGCGCTCGCCCGACGCGCCCGGCGCACCGGCGCGCTGGACAGCGTCCGGGTGCTGGCGCCCGAGCATTTCGCCCTGCGGCGCGCGCTCGCGACGCGACCGCTCGTCTCGATCGTGATCCCGACCGCCGGGCGCGACAGCACCATCGGCGGACGCCCAGTCGATCTTCTGGCCGCCTGTCTCGCCAGCATCCGCGAGACGGGCACCTACGACAGCATCGAGATCGTGGCGGTCGATAACGGCGATCTGCGTCCGCCGACGCGGGCGGCGGTTGGGCGCTTCGGCGCGCGCACCGTCACCTGGAGCGAGCCGGTCTTCAACGTGGCCGCCAAGATGAATCTCGGCGCGCGGGCGGCGACGGGCGAAGTGTTGGTCTTCCTCAACGACGACATCAGCGTCATCACGCCGGACTGGATCGAGGCGATGCTGGTGCAGCTCGCCATCCCCGGCGTCGGCGCGGTCGGCCCGAAACTCCTGTTCGAGGACGGCAGCCTGCAGCATGCGGGCGTGGTCTTCGGCGAGGGCCTGCCGGACCATGTCCGCCGCGGCTCTCCGGGCGACGACACGGGCTATCGCGGATCCACGCTCGCCAACCGCAACTACCTCGCCGTGACCGGCGCCTGCGTGATGGTGGGCCGAACCGATTTCGAGGCCATCGGAGGCTTCGACGAGGGTTACGCCATCAACTACAACGACATCGATCTCTGCCTTCGGCTCGGCGAGCGCGGTCTGCGCACGGTCTATTGCGGGCAAGCGAGCCTGCACCATTACGAGAGCCGCAACCGCATCCCGACCGTCGACCCCGCCGAGCAGGCCCGCTTCCGCAAGCGCTGGGGCGCGCGCCTCGCCCGCGACCCGTACTACCCCGACCCGTTCGGCATCCGCCCGCCCGCCTTCGAACTCGACGCGGAGCGGTTTCCGCAAGCCGCGGCGCGCATGGTAGAGGCGTGGCGATGATGGCGACGACACACGAACTCGGAGGCCGCCGGTGAAGGCCGTGATCCTCGCGGGTGGGCTCGGCACGCGGCTCTCGGAGGAGACCGTGGTGCGCCCCAAGCCGATGCTGGAGATCGGCGGACGGCCGATCCTCTGGCACATCATGCAGATCTTCGCCGCCCACGGCGTCACCGAGTTCGTGATCTGCCTCGGCTACAAGGGCTACGTCATCAAGGAATTCTTCCTGAACTACCGCCTGCACCTGAGCGACGTCACGCTCGACCTCGGCCGCGGCCATGTCGAGTTCCACCGCTCGGCGGCCGAGGAATGGAAGGTCTCGCTGATCGAGACGGGCGACGCCACCATGACCGGCGGGCGGCTCAAGCGGGTGCGCGACTATCTCGGCGACGACGACTTCTTCATGACCTACGGCGACGGCGTCGCCGATATCGACCTCACCGCCTTGGCCGCCTTCCACCGGGCGCACGGCCGCCTCGCCACCCTGACGGCGGTGGTGCCGCCGGGCCGCTTCGGCGCCCTCGACCTCGACGGCGACGCGGTCCGCAGTTTCCGCGAGAAGCCGGCGGGCGACGGGGCCACCATCAACGGCGGCTTCTTCGTGCTCTCGCCGCGCGTGCTCGACCGGATCGCGGGCGATGCCACCGTCTGGGAGAACGAGCCCCTGGAGAGCCTTGCCCGCGAGGGGCAGCTCCACGCCTACCACCATCACGGCTTCTGGCAGGCGATGGATACGCTTCGCGACAAGAAGCACCTCGAAGAACTCTGGGCAAAGGGCGACGCCCCCTGGAAGGTGTGGTGATGGCCGCGCTCAACCCCGATCCCGCCTTCTGGGCGGGCCGGCGCGTGCTGCTCACCGGGCATACCGGCTTCAAGGGCGCGTGGCTGAGCCTGTGGCTCGCCCGCCTCGGCGCGCGGGTGACCGGCTTCGCCCTCAGCCCTGAGACCCGCCCGAACCTGTTCGACGCGATCGGCTTCCCGCCCGAACGCTCGCGCATCGGCGACATCCGCGATCTGCCGGCGCTGGTGGACGCGGTGGCGGCGGCAGAGCCCGAGATCGTGATCCACATGGCGGCGCAGGCCCTGGTACGGCCCTCCTACGCCGATCCGGTCGGGACCTTCGCGGTCAACACCATGGGCACCGTTCACCTGCTGGAGGCGGTGCGGGCGGCGCCGGGCGTGCGCGCCGTGGTCGTGGTGACGAGCGACAAGGCCTACGAGAACCGCGAATGGCCCTACGCCTATCGCGAGACCGAGGCGATGGGCGGGCGCGACCCCTACAGCGCCTCGAAGGGCTGCGCCGAGCTCGTGACGGGCGCCTACCGCGCCTCGTTCTTCGGCGCGGGCGGCCACCCGGCGCGGATCGCCAGCGCCCGGGCCGGCAACGTCATCGGCGGCGGCGATCATTCGCTCGACCGGCTGATCCCCGACATCGTGCGCGCCTTCGAGGCCGGAGAATCGGTCGAGATCCGCGCCCCCCACGCGATCCGCCCCTGGCAGCACGTGCTGGAGCCGCTCGCCGGCTACCTGCGGCTGGCCGAATGCCTCGCGGGCACGGACGGCGAACGCTTCGCGGAGGGCTGGAACCTCGGACCGGCGGACGAGGATTGCCGGCCCGTCTCCGACCTCGTCGAGCGGCTGGCCCGCGGCTGGGGCGGGAAGGCCGGCTGGCACCTGTCCGAGAAAACCCATCCGCACGAGGCGACCTATCTCAAGGTCGATGCCTCCAAGGCCCGCGCCCGCCTCGGTTGGGACCGGCGGCTCACCCTCGACACGGCGCTGGACTGGACCGCCGCGTGGTACCGCGCGGCCGCCGCCGGCGCCGATCGCCGCGCCCTGGTCGAGGCCGAGATCGCGCGCTACGAGGCGCTGGGCCAGCCTGGAGCAAACGCCGGAGTCGACGTGTGACCGCCCCGACCTGCCGCGCCTGCGGCGCCGCCCTCACCCGGACCTTCTGCGATCTCGGCCTGTCGCCGCTCGCCAATTCCTACGTCACGCCGGAGCGGCGCCACCGCGGCGAGGTCTTCCACCCGCTCCACGCCTATGTCTGCGACGCCTGCTGGCTGGTGCAGCTCGAAGCCTTCGAGAGCCCCGAGGCGATCTTTTCCGATTACGCCTACTTCTCCGGCTTCTCCGCCGGCTGGCTGCGGCACGCGGAAGCCTACGTCGCCGCGATGATCGAGCGCTTCGGCCTCGGGCCGCAGAGCCAGGTCGTTGAGGTCGCGAGCAACGACGGCTACCTGCTGCAATACTTCGTCGCCCGGGGCGTGCCGGTGCTCGGCGTCGAGCCGGCGGCCAACGTCGCCCGCGTCGCGGTCGAGCGCGGCGTGCCGACGGAGGTCGCCTTCTTCGGCCGCGACACCGCCCGGCGGCTCGCCGCGGCCGGGCACAGGGCCGACCTGACGGCGGCCAACAACGTGCTCGCCCACGTGCCCGACATCCTCGACTTCACGGCGGGCTTCGCCGAGATCCTGAAGCCGGAAGGGGTCGCGACCTTCGAGTTTCCGCACCTCCTGCGGATGATCGAGAGCCGGCAGTTCGACACGATCTACCACGAGCACTTCTCCTACCTCTCCCTCGGCGTGGTGATCGGACTCCTGCGCCGGCAGGGCCTGCGGGTGTTCGACGTCGAGGAATGGCCGACCCATGGCGGCTCGCTGCGCGTCTTCGCCTGCCACGAGGCGGCCGCGCATCGACCGACTCCGGCGCTGGAGCAGGTGGTGCTCAGCGAGTGGGGTGCGAACCTGTTCGACCTCTCCGGCTACGACGGCTTCGGGGCGGCGGTGGCCGACATCAAATGCGCGGCCCTGCGCTTCCTGATCGAGGAGCGGGCGGCGGGCCGCACGGTCTGCGCCTACGGCGCGGCGGCCAAGGGCAACACCTTCCTCAACTATTGCGGGATCGGCCCGGAGCTGATCCGGGCGGTCGCCGACCGCTCGCCGCACAAGCAGGACACGTGGCTGCCCGGCAGCCGCATCCCCGTGGTCTCGCCCGAGGAGCTGTTGGCGATGCGCCCCGACACGGTGCTGATCCTGCCCTGGAACCTCAAGGACGAGATCGCCGGGGAGATGGCGGCGATCCGCGAATGGGGCGGGCGCTTCGCCGTGGCGATCCCCGAACTGACGGTGTTCTGATGATGCCGTCCGGCCGTCCCGCCCGCCGCCTCATCCTGAGGTGCCGCGAAGCGGCCTCGAAGGATCGTCCAGACATCGCGCGGCTGGCTGGAGGATCCTTCGAGGGCGCCGCGTCGCGCCGCCACCTCAGGATGAGGATGAGACTGGGATCGGCCGTGCCTTCGCAAGCGGGCCCCCGCTTCCCATGATCTTCGAGGAACTCGACCTTCCCGGCCTGTTCCGCGTCGTGCCCGAGCCGCACGCCGACGAGCGCGGCTTCTTCGCCCGCACCCAGTGCGAGAGCGAGTTCGCCGAGCGCGGTTTGGTCGGGCGCTTCACGCAGTCGAGCGTGTCGTTCAACCACCGCCGCGGCACCGTGCGCGGGATGCATTTTTCGAGAATGCCCCAAGCCGAAACGAAGCTCGTGCGCTGCACCGCCGGCGCCATCCACGACGCGGTGATCGACCTGCGGCCCGGCTCGCCGACCTATCTCCGCACCGCCTCGGTGGCCCTCTCGGCCGCGAACCGCCACGCCCTCTACATCCCGGCGGGCCTCGCCCACGGCTTTCAGACGCTCACCGACGACGCGGAGATCCTCTACATGATCGACCGCCCGTTCGTGGCGACCGCCGCCGACGGGGTGCGCTGGGACGATCCCGCCTTCGCCCTCGCCTGGCCCGAGCCGGTCACGGTGATCGCGGCCCGCGACCTCGCCTTTCCCGATTGGGCGGGGCGGTGAAGCGGGTTCTCGTCACCGGCGGGGCCGGCTTCGTCGGCCGCCACGCGATCCCCGCGCTGATCGCCCGCGGCTTCGAGGTCCACGCGATCGGGCGGACGCCGCCAGCGGGCGCGCACGCCTTCCACACCGCGGACCTGCTGGACCCGGCCCAGAGACGCGCCGCCGTGCAGGCAACGGGTGCGAGCCACCTTCTCCACCTCGCCTGGGTCACCACGCCCGGCCGCTACTGGCAGGCACCGGACAACCTCGACTGGACCGCGGCGAGCCTCGACCTCGTGCGCACGTTCCGCGAGGCGGGGGGTGGCCGTGCTGTCGTGGCCGGGACCTGCGCGGAGTACGATTGGACGGTCACCTCTCCTCCCCCTTGTGGGGAGGAGCTGGAGGTGGGGGTGGTGCAGGAGGCACCGCAACGCCCCTTCCGGAACGACCCCCACCCCGTTCCCCTCCCCACAAGGGAGAGGGGACAGACGGCGTCCATCGGCCGCTTCACCGAATCCGCCCCCTGCCATCCCGCGACGCTCTACGGCGCCGCCAAGGACGGCCTGCGCCGCATCCTCGCGGCCTACGCGGCGACCGCCGGCCTCTCCCTGGCCTGGGGGCGGCTGTTCTACCTCTACGGTCCGGGCGAGACGGCGGGCCGGCTCGTCGGCGATGCGGCGCGGGCGCTGCTCGCGGGCCAGCGCCTCTCCACCAGCGAGGGCCGGCAGCGGCGCGATTTTCTGCACGTGGCCGACGCCGGGATGGCGTTCGCCACCCTGCTGGACTCGCCCGTCGAGGGACCCGTCAACATCGGCTCGGGCGAGGCCGTCGCGGTGCGCGACATCCTGCGGACGATCGGCGCGCTCACCGGCCGCCCGGAACTGATCGATTTCGGCGCCCGCCCGCTCGGACCCACGGAGCCGGCCTGCATCGAGGCCGACATCCGACGCTTGACCGACGAAGCCGGCTTTTCCCCGGGCACCAGCCTGGATCAGGGTCTGGCGGCGACGGTGGCGGCCTGGCGCGCCGTGCTCAGCACTGCGGCATCAGCCCCTTGAGGCGGGCCAGGATGTCCTCGCCCGCGCAGGGACGGGCGATGAACTGAGCACCCTCCGGCATGCGCTCGGGATCGGGCGAGGCGCGGCCGGACACGATCAGGATCGGCAGGTTCGGCCGGGCCTGGGCGACCGAATTCGCCAGCTCGAACCCGTCGACCCGGCCCGAGAGCTGCACGTCGGTCACGAGGCCGCAGATATCCGGCCGCGCCTGCAGGATGGAGAGGGCGCGCTCGGCGGAGGCGCATTGGACGGTGTCGTAGCCCCCCTCCTCCAGCACATCGCCGAGGTCCATGATGGTCAGGGCCTCGTCCTCGACGATGAGGATGACGGGACGGTCGGCTTCCAAATTCGTCGTCTCGGTCTGGCTCGCCACCTTAAGCTCTCCCCGATTTGCTCCAGCGACCCAAGTTGTTCGCAGACTTGTTGTTCGCAGACCCGTTGTTTGCAGACTTGGCCGTTTCCCGTGCCGGGACCCGCTGCGCTGCGATGATCCAACGAGTAACCCCGCTGCGGGTTGCAGGGTCCCGACAGAGGGTGCCCTTCGCTTCACCGCCGGGCAAGCCTGCAAGCTTCGGGCCCTGGGGACGGGCGCGGGAAACGTCAGGCGGTGGCCTCGGTCACCGCCGTCACCGCCGCGATCAGTCGGTCGAGGTCGTCCGCATCGATGGTGAGCGCGGGGGTGAGGTAGACGATGTCCCCGAACGGGCGGACCCAGACGCCGCGCTCGACGAGGCGCCGCTTGAGCTCGGCGAGGTCGGGCGGGCCGGCGAACTGTACCGCGCCGACGGCGCCGAGCACCCGCACGTCCCGCACGCCGGCGAGCCGGCGCAGGGGCGCGAGGCCCTCCTCCAGGCGCGCGGCGATGGCGCGGGCCTGTTCCAGGCGCGGCTCGGTCTCGAACAGGTCGAGGCTGGCATTGGCCGCCGCGCAGGCGAGCGGGTTGGCCATGAAGGTCGGGCCGTGCATCAGCGCCGCCGCGGGGTCGTCGGACCAGAAGGCGGAGAAGATCTCGGTGGTGGCGACGGTCGCGGCGAGCGCCATCGTGCCGCCGGTCAGCGCCTTCGACAGGCAGAGGATATCGGGCACGATACCCGCCTGCTCGCAGGCGAACATCGTGCCGGTTCGGCCGAACCCGGTGAAGATCTCGTCGGCGATGAGCGGCAGGCCGTGGCGCCGGGCGAGCCGCGCGACGGTCGCCAGCACCTCCGGCGGATGCGTCAGCATTCCGCCCGCGCCCTGTACCAGCGGCTCGACGATCACCGCCGCGAGTTCGCGGCGGTCGCGGGCGAGCGCCGCGTCGAGGGCGGCCTCCTGCTCGGCCGTGCGGGGCAGGTCGCAAAAAACCTGGCTCGGCAGGTAGGCGCCGAAGCGGCGGTGCATCCCCTCCTCGGGGTCGCAGGCCGACATCGCGCCCATCGTGTCGCCGTGATAGCCGCCGCGGAAGGCGAGCACGCGGGTGCGGCCGGTTTCGCCGCGGTTGAGCCAGAGCTGCACCGCCATCTTCAGGGCGACCTCGACGGCGACCGAGCCGGAATCGGTGAAGAAGACGTGGTTGAGCTCCCCCGGCAGCAGCGCGGCGAGGCGCGCGCCGAGCCGCTCGGCCGGCGCATGGGTGAGGCCGCCGAACATCACGTGCGGCATGCGCATCAGCTGGTCGGCCATCGCGGCCGCGATGTACGGATGGTTGTAGCCGTGGACGGCGGTCCACCAAGAGGCGATGCCGTCGATGAGCTCGCGCCCGCCCTTGAGCGTGATGCGCGTGCCCCGCGTCGCGATCGCCTCCAGCGGCGGCGCGGCAAGCTTCATCTGGGTGTAGGGGCGCCAGAGTTTTTGGGATGCGAGCGCGGTCATGCGCCGGGGATGACGAGGGACACGCCACGAGTCAAACGCAACACCAACCCTCCCCCTCTGCGGGGGAGGGTGCCTGCGGAGCAGGCGAGAGAGGGGCCGGCTCAGGTCCTTCCGGAAAGATGGCTCCCCTCACCCGACCCGCTTCGCGGGCCACCCTCTCCCGCAGAGGGGAGAGGGGTTTGCGGCAGCCCTACTCCGCCGCCTCGCCATACGCCTCCGGCGGCGGGCAGGAGCAGACGAGGTTGCGGTCGCCGTAGGCGTTATCGACGCGGTTCACCGGCGGCCAGTACTTGTCCATGCGCAGCGATCCCGACGGGAAGCAGGCGGCTTCCCGCGAATAAGGCCGCTCCCAGGTCCCGATCAGGTCCTGCACCGTGTGCGGCGCGTTCTTGAGCGGGTTGTCGGCCCGGTCCATCCGCCCCTCCTCGATCGCCCGGATCTCCTCCCGGATCGCCAGCATGGCGTCGCAGAAGCGGTCGATCTCGGCCTTGGTCTCGGATTCGGTCGGCTCGATCATCAGCGTGCCGGCCACCGGCCAGCTCATGGTCGGCGGGTGGAAGCCGCAATCGATCAGGCGCTTAGCGATGTCCTCGACGCTGACCCCCGCGCTCTTCTGGAAGGGGCGGACATCGACGATGCACTCGTGCGCCACGCGCCCGTTCCGCCCGGCGTAGAGGATCGGGTAGGCGCCCTCCAGCCGCTTGGCGATGTAGTTGGCATTCAGGATCGCCACCCGCGTCGCCTGGGTCAGGCCGCGCCCGCCCATCATCAGGCAGTAGCTCCACGAGATCGGCAGGATCGACGCCGAGCCGAAGGCGGCGGCCGAGACCGCACCCTCCTCGCCCGAACGCGGATCGGAGGGCAGGAACGGGATCAGGTGCGCCTTGACGCCGATCGGCCCCATGCCCGGCCCGCCGCCGCCATGCGGGATGCAGAAGGTCTTGTGCAGGTTGAGGTGGCTGACGTCGGCGCCGATGTCGCCGGGCCGGGCCAGCCCGACCATGGCGTTGAGGTTGGCGCCGTCGAGATAGACCTGCCCGCCGTGGGCATGGACGATGTCGCAGAGCTCGCGCACCCGCGCCTCGAACACCCCGTGGGTGGACGGGTAGGTGATCATGCAGGCCGCCAGCTTGTCGGCATGCTGCTCGGCCTTCCGCGAAAAGTCCTCGACGTCGATGTTGCCGTGGGCGTCGGCGCCGACCACGACGACGCTCATGCCGCACATCTGCGCCGAGGCCGGGTTGGTGCCGTGGGCCGAGGACGGGATCAGGCAGACCGTACGGTGCCCCTCGCCGCGCGACAGGTGATAGCCGCGGATGGCGAGCAGCCCCGCATATTCCCCCTGCGCGCCCGAATTCGGCTGCATCGAGATCGCGTCGTAGCCGGTGATGGCGCAGAGCTTCTGGCTGAGATCGTCGATCAGTTCCTTGTAACCCAGCGCCTGATCCTCCGGCACGAACGGGTGCAGCTCCGAGAATTCCGGCCAGGAGACCGGCAGCATCTCGGCGGTGGCGTTGAGCTTCATCGTGCAGGAGCCGAGCGGGATCATCGCCCGGTCGAGGGCGAGGTCGCGATCCGCGAGGCGGCGCATGTAGCGCGTCATCTCGCTCTCGGCCCGGTTCATGTGGAAGATCGGGTGGGTGAGGTATTCCGAGGTCCGCTCCAGTTCGGCCGGCAGGCGCGGCTCGGGATAGGCCTCGTCGTAGGGCAGGTCCGTCCCGCCGAAGGCGCGCCACACCGCCTGAATGATATCGGGCCGGGTGCGCTGATCGACGCTGATGCCGATGCGGTCGGTGCCGATTTTCCGCAGGTTCACCCCGTTCTCGACGGCGCTGCGCAGGATCACGCCCTGGAATGCGCCGACCTTTACGGTGATCGTGTCGAAGAAATGCTGCGGCTCGACCGTGAAGCCGAGCTGTTCCAGCCCCTCGGCAAGGCGCACCGCGTCGCGGTGGACGCGGCGGGCGATGGCCTTCAGCCCCGCCGGCCCGTGATAGACCGCGAACATCGAGGCGATGACCGCGAGCAGCACCTGGCTGGTGCAGATGTTCGAAGTCGCCTTCTCACGGCGGATATGCTGCTCGCGGGTCTGGAGCGCGAGGCGATACGAGCGGTTGCCGCGGGCATCGACCGAGACGCCGACGATGCGGCCGGGCAGCGCCCGCTTGTGGGCGTCGCGGGTCGCCATGTAGGCGGCGTGCGGGCCGCCATAGCCCATCGGCACGCCGTAGCGCTGCATCGAGCCGACGGCGATGTCGGCGCCCATCTCGCCCGGCGCTTTCAGGAGCGTCAGCGCCAGCGGGTCGGCGGCGACCACGGCGAGCGCCCCGGCCTCATGCAGCGCGATGATTGCCTGCGAAAAGTCGTGAACCGCGCCGTTGACGCCGGGATACTGGAACAGCGCCCCGAAGACGGCGGAGGGGTCGAGGTCCGTCAAGGGATCGCCGACCACGATCTCCCAGCCGAGTGGCGCGGCGCGGGTCCGCAGCACGGCCAGCGTCTGGGGCAGGCAGTCCTTGTCGACGAAGAAGGCGTTCCGGTCCGACTTCGCCACCCGCTTGGACATGCCCATGGCCTCCGCGGCCGCGGTCGCCTCGTCGAGCAGCGAAGCGTTGGCGACGTCGAGGGCGGTGAGGTCGCAGACGAGCGTCTGGAAATTCAGCAGCGCCTCGAGGCGTCCCTGGCTGATCTCGGGCTGGTAGGGCGAGTAGGCGGTGTACCAGGCCGGGTTCTCGAAGATGTTGCGCTGGATCGCCGGCGGCATCGTCGTGCCGTGATAGCCCTGGCCGATCAGCGAGACGAGGAGCCGGTTCTTGTTCGCGGTCGCGCGCAGCTTTTCGAGCGAGCGCCGCTCGGTGAGCGAGACTCCGAAATCGATGTACTCCGCCTGCCGGATGTCGGGGGGCAGCGTCTCGTCGATCAGCGCGTGCAGCGACCCGGCGCCGACGGTCTCGAGCATCTGGTCGATCTCGGACAGCTTCGGGCCGATATGGCGCCGGGCGGCAAAATCGAAGGGATCGTGGCGATCGTATTTCATGGGATGCCTCTCGGGCGAAAGCTTCGGCTTTCCCTCCCCCCTCTGCGGGAGAGGGTGCCCGCGGAGCGGGCGGGTGAGGGGCCGGCTCAGGCCCTTCCGGACGCGGCGTTCCCCTCTCCCGACCCTCGCTTACGCGAGGGCCACCCTCCCCCGCGGAGGGGGGAGGGTTTGGCGCGGTGTTACTTCGCGAACTCGGCGTAGGCGGCCTCGTCCATCAGCGCGTCCATCGCCGCCGGATCGTCGAGCTTCAGCCGGTAGAGCCAGCCGCCGCCCTGCGGGTCGGCGCCGACCGAGGCCGGGTCGGCGACCGCCGCCTCGTTGACCTCGGTGACCTCGCCGGAGAGCGGGGCGTAGACGTCCGAGGCCGCCTTGACGGACTCGACCACCGCGGCGGCTTCGCCCTTGGTCAGCTTCGCCCCGACCTTGGGCAGCTCGATGAAGACGAGGTCGCCGAGCTGTTCGGCGGCATGCGCCGTGATGCCGACCGTGGCGACGTCGCCGTCGAGGCGCAGCCATTCGTGCTCGTCGGTGAAACGCAGCATGGTTCGAACTCCTGATAGGCGAGGAAGATCAGCCGCGCTTGAAGCCGGCCGGGACGAAGGGGAGCGGGGAGACGACGAGGGGGAGACGCTGGCCGCGCAGCTCGGCGAAGACGCGGGTGCCGGGGGCCGTCAGCCCCGCCGGCAGGAAGCCCATGGCGACGGGGGCGCCGACGCTCGGGCCGAAGCCGCCGGAGGTGACGCGGCCGACGGCCTCGCCCCCCGAATCCACGGCGAAGAGCGGGGCGTCCGCCCGCACCGGCGCGCGGCCCTCGGGGCGCAGGCCGACGCGCCGCCGGGCGGGGCCGGCCTCCATCTCGGCGAGGATCTTTTCCGCGCCGGGGAAGCCGCCCGCGCGGGCGCCGCCGCGGCGGCGGGCCGGCGAGATCGCCCAGGCGAGGCTCGCCTCGACCGGGCTGGTGCCGGGATCGATGTCGGCGCCGTGCAGCGGCAGCCCGGCTTCGAGGCGCAGGGAATCGCGGGAGCCGAGGCCCACCGGCAGCACCTCGGGGCTCGCGAGCAGCGCCTCGGCCACGGCCTCCGCCCGATCGGCCGGCACGGCGATCTCGAACCCGTCCTCGCCGGTATAGCCGGAGCGGCTGACGAGGCAGGGCGTGCCGAGGATCACGACCGCGCGCACGTCCATGAACCGCATCGCCTGGGTTTCGGGGGCGAGCCGCGCCAGCACCTCGGCTGCCTTCGGCCCCTGGAGCGCGATCAGCGCATCCGGCACGAGCGTCACGTCGATGCCGTCGGGCAGATGCGCCCGGAGATGCGCGAGACCGGCCGCCTTGTTGCCGGCGTTGACGACGACGTGCAGCCGGTCGGGCAGGCGCGCGACCATCAGGTCGTCGAGGATGCCGCCGGCCGCGTCGGTCAGGAAGCCGTAGCGCTGACGGCCCTCGGCGAGGCCGAGGATATCGATCGGGATCAGCGCCTCGAGGGCGCGGGCGGCCTCGGTGCCGTCGCCGGAGCGGGGCGTCAGCGCGATCTGGCCCATATGCGACACGTCGAAAAGGCCGGCCGCTTCCCGCGTATGAAGGTGCTCCTTGAGCAGCCCAGCGGGGTACTGCACCGGCATCGCGTAGCCCGCGAACGGCACCATCTTGGCGCCGAGGCGCAGGTGGAGCGCGTGCAGCGGCGTCTGCGCCAGCGGTTCAGCGGAAGGAACGGGGGCGGCAGGGCTCGACGCCCCGGCGGCTTGCAAGCTCATCGGGCACTCCACGACAGACGGTCCTTGCCCGCCGGCCGGCTGGCAAGTTGCCCCCATCTGTCGCGCTTACCTGAGAGCTTCCCTCACCCGGCGGTCGAGCGAGGTTTCTCCTTCGGTGGACGCCGGACGGCGCCTCTCTCCAGATTGTCCAACGGTACGGTGATTGTGCCTGAGAGTTTCCGGGGGTGGTTGCTCCGTCGGCGCCATGGCCCCCCCTCGCGAGCGGCCTGGGCTCTCCCGTATCGTCTGTATCGGACGCAGCAAGGCTCGCACGGCGCGAACCACCGCGCAAGCCGGGCCCGGTGACGATCAGCGCTGCATGTTGCGGAAGCGGCAGTATCCGCGAAAGCTCTGGTAGCCGGCTGGGCAGCGGCGCACGCAGGCGCCGGCGGCGTATTTCAGCGGCGGACGGCAGGCGTTGCGGAAGCGCTGCTCGCCGAACTGGTAATCCTGGGCGGGGCCGGCGCGGACGGGCGCCGGGACGGCCAGGGATCCGGCGAGGGCCAGAAGAGTGAGGGCGGCGAGGGCAAAGCGGCGCGGCATGAAGGAAGGTCCCGTGAGGCCTCCGGCAACGCGCCGATCCGCGCCGGGTTCGCCCGCGCCCGGGTCGCCGGCTTGACAACCTCCCGCCACCGACGCCTTCAGGCGCCATGTCGCCGAACCCGTCGCCGGACCCGCCGAACAGCCTCGACGCCTTCGCCGCCGAAAAACTCGCCGGCCTGGAGGCCGCCGCCCTGCGTCGCCGGCTGGCGGTGACCGCCCGCGGCCCCGAGGCGGCGGCGGAGCGGGCGGGGCGGAACCTCGTCTCGTTCTCCTGCAACGACTATCTCGGCCTCGCCCACGATCCGCGGGTGATCGCGGCGGCCGCTGAGGCGCTGGCCCGCTACGGCGCGGGTGCGGGCGCCTCGCGGCTGGTGACCGGCAACTCGCCCCCGCTCGCGGCGCTGGAGGAGCGGCTCGCCCGGCACAAGGGCAAGGAGGCCGCGCTCGTCTTCGGCTCGGGCTATCTCGCCAATCTCGGCATCGCCCCCGCCCTGGTCGGCGCGGGCGACCTGATCCTGATCGACGAACTCGGCCATTCTTGCCTGTTCGCGGGAGCGAAGATGTCGGGCGCGCAGGTCGTCCGCTTCGCCCACAACGACGTCGCGGGGCTGCGCGCGGGTCTCGCCGAGCATCGCGGCGCGGCGCGGCGGGCACTGATCCTGACCGAGCGGGTGTTCAGCATGGACGGCGACCGGGCGCCGCTCGCCGACATCCTGGCGGTCGCAGAGGACTACGACGCCTGGACGCTGGTGGACGACGCCCACGGCCTCGGCGTGGTCGAGCCCGGCCCGCGCGCGCCCCTCGAAATGGGGACGCTGTCGAAGACGCTGGGCTCCTACGGCGGCTATCTTTGCGCCTCGCGGCCCGTGATCGATCTGCTGACGAGCCGGGCGCGCAGCCTCGTCTACACCACCGGCCTGCCGCCGGCCTCGGCCGCCGCGGCGCTCGCCGCCCTCGACATCGTCGAGGCCGAGCCGGAGCGCGCCGCCCGGCCGCTCGCGCTCGCCCGCCGCTTCACCGCGCGGCTGGGGCTGCCGGAGGCCGAGAGCCCGATCGTGCCGGTCCTCGTCGGCGCGGCGGAGGCGGCGCTCGCCCTCTCGGCGGCTTTGGAGGCGCGCGGCTTCCTCGTCGTCGCGATCCGCCCGCCGACGGTGGCGCCGGGCACCGCCCGCCTGCGGGTTGCCTTCTCGGCGGCCCACCACAAAGGGCAGGTCGATGCCCTGGCCGAGGCCGTCGCCGAACTCGCGCCGGATTGCGTCCGCAGCGTCTGAGCGACCTCAGGCGGACGGATCGAGCCGCCGGATCGAGGTGACGGCGCCGAAGCTCTTCTCGGCGATGCGCTCCACCGCCTCGCGCAGGGGCTCGACCGCCACCGCCATGTGGTGGCCGTTGGCGTGGATCAGCCGGTCGGCGTCGAGCATCAGCCCGACATGGCCCTTCCAGAACACGAGGTCGCCGCGTTGCAGCCCGTCGAGCCCCGGCGGCAGGGGGGTGCCGAGCGCCCGCTCCTGCTGGTCGGCGTCGCGCGGGCAGGGCCGCCCCGCATTTTGCAGGCAGAGCTGCACGAGGCCCGAGCAATCGAGGCCGAGGCTGGTGCGGCCGCCCCAGAGATAGGGCGTCCCGACGAGCCGCTCGGCGGTGGCGGCGAAATCCGGTTCGGCGGTTCCGAGCGCGACGGCATGGCCGGCAAAGACGAAACCGCCCGGCGCGAGCCGCCAGTACTCGCCCTCGCGCGCCGCCGCCGCGAAGGCCGCGCCGAGGCTCAGATGGGCGAGATGCGGCCGCTTCAGGTCGGGCGCCGGGTAGACGAAGGTGCGCAAGGCGGCGACCCGATGGGTCGGCGCCGGATCGGCGGGCCCGAGCGCCTCCGCCGGCAGGTAGCCGACATAGCCGTCGCGGGTGAACTGAACCCAGGCGAAGCCGTCGCGGGTCTCGTAGACCGTCACCGCGTCGCCCATCACCGCCTCGGTGTCGAGCCCGGCATCTGGGCGCGGCGCGCGGCGCAGGGGGGCGGAGGGCAGGACGACCCGCGCCGCCTCGCCTTCGACGTAGCGCTCGGCCGCGACGACGCCCTTCAAGCGGATGTCGGCGAGGTCGGGCCGGGCCGGGGTGAGGCGGGGATCAGGGGTATCTGGCATCGCGGAGCCGTGCCTGACGCAGGATCGGGGCGGGATTCGGGATGGATGGTCTTTTCGCACGGGCGAATTTCGGCAGGCACGGATCGATCTCGGAGCCGCGCCCCCCTGTGCTGCGCCGCCGCGACATTTTGACCATCGCCGGCCGTCCACGCCGGGCGGGCTCGTCAACGAATGTGCTGGCGCCGCTCCGGATCGGCGCGCATCCTGCATGCTCGACGAGCGGGGCGTCCGCCCGGCAGCCATGCGGCCGGCGGTCCGTCACGTCCGATGTGTGTGCAATGCACAAACCGGATGGGCCGTCCTATGATCGGTGCATGAAGACCGCGAGTCGTGCCGTGAAGAAAACCCCCAAGAGTTTCCAGGATCTGCCTCCGATCCGGGTGCGGCGCGAGCCGCCCACGGTAGCCGAGGCGGTCGCCGCCGCCCAGGACCTCGCCGACGACGTCGAGCAGCAGGTGGAGATCGCTTGCGGGCTGATCGGCCTCGGCCCGGACGAGGTACGCCCTCACGTGGTCGCCGCCGCCAAGGCCGCGGCACGCCCGTCGCACCGGCCGCAGGAGCAACGCATCCTGGCGCCGACGAGCCCGAACCGCGCGCCGCCGCGCGCCGTCATCGTCGAGCGCCGCAGCCGCCCGACGGTGGTGGTCGAGCGCCGCAGCCGGCCCCTCGACCCGCGCCGCTGACGGTTACCAGGCAAGTTACCAGGGCAGCGTCTCGCCCCGATAATCGAGGAAGGCGAGATCGGTCCGGCCGGCCCTCGCCTCGATCACGTCCGCCAGCCCGGCCGCGCTCGTCGCCACGTCGAGGTCGGCGCCCTCGCCGCCCATATCGGTGGCGACCCAGCCCGGATGCAGCAGCAGCACGCCGAAATCGCGGTCGGCGTGGCGCGCCGCGAAGCTCCGGGCATGGGTGTTCAGCGCCGCCTTGCTCGCACGGTAGTTCTCCCAGCCGCCCTCGGTGTTGAGGGCCACGCTGCCGAGCACCGAGGACATGAAGGCGAGCGTGCCGCCGGGCGCCAGCCTCGCGCGAAACGCTTCCGCGAACAGGATCGGGCTCACCGCATTGGTGAGGTACACCTTCGCGTGGACCGCTCGCGACACGGCGGAGAGCGGCCGGTCCGCCTCGATCAGAACGCCGGCCACGACGAAGATCAGATCGAATTTTCTGTGGCCCAGGCGCCCGTGCAGGGCCGCGACGGCGGCATCGTCGTCGATGTCCACCGTCTCGACCTGCACGCCCTCCGCCGCGAGACGTTCGAGGCCGGGCGCGGGACCGCGCCGGGTCGCCGTGACCTGCCAGCCGCGCCGCAGAAACGTCTCGGCGAGGCCGAGACCGATCCCGCGGGAGGCGCCGACGATCAGGGCGTGTTTTTGTGAATCAGGCATGTTGATCGCCTCGCTGTGGAGCGTCGTCTTCGTCCGAAAGCCGGCAGCGATCTCTCGGGACGATTCAGCCGAGTTCCGCACCGATCGAGGGACCGTCAAGCGCTCCCTTTAGGGCCGCATGGAGCTTCGGAAGATGCTCGGCGCCCACGAGAAGCTCCGCGAGCGTGAAGCGGCGGGGCTTGGCCGCCGGTTCGCCTGACCGTGTCGGAACGGCCTCGCCGATGTTCCTGTCCTTCACGCGCTTCGCCATGATACGCCCCCTGCAGCCGCGGCGACCACGATGACACGCTCGGACCTGCCGGGCGAGCCGCCTCAATCCCCCGTCTGCACCGTCCAGGTCGCGTGGCGCACCTCGGGCCGCTTCTCCAGGTCGGCCACCACGGCATCGAGGTCCTTGGAATGGACCGTCGTCGCGGTGAGCGTGGCGATGACGTCGACGGTGGTCTCGCCGCGCTCCTCCACCGCCGTCGTGCCGACGGGGTAGTCCGCGGCCTCCAGGCGTTCCACCAGCAGGTCGCGGGCGAGGCCGGCGGACTCGGCCGGCACCGTCACCTGTACCTCGTAGGTCGCCTCCGTCGCGCTCTCGTCGATGGGGATGCGGTCGATGAGGTTGACGAGCGGGCGCAGCAGCGTGTTGCCGGCGAGCACCGCGATGGTGACGAAGCAGGCCTCCAGCGGCATGTCGGCCCCGGCGAAGGCGCCCACCGCCGCCGCGCACCAGAGGGTCGCGGCGGTGTTGAGGCCGCGCACGTTCATCCCCTCCTTCATGATGACGCCCGCACCGAGGAAGCCGATGCCGGAAACGACGTAGGCGACGACCCGGGTCGCCCCCTCGCCGCCGGTCAGGCGCATGCCGAGATCGACGAAGGCGGCGGCGCCCAGCGCCACCAGCACGGCGGTGCGCAAGCCCGCGCTGCGCTGCCGATACTGCCGCTCGACCCCGATCAGGGTGCCGAGGCCGAAGGCGACCGCGAGGCTGATGCCGGTGTTCAAGGCTTCGGGCGTGGGAAAGGGAAAGGGGCCGGGCATCGAACCGTTCGGGGACCTTTTCGGGATCGCGGGGTTTCCCCGCTGTCGCACGAGCGTGACAGTTGCGTGACGCGACCTCACCGTTCCGCCCGCGCGCGGCGACGTGCGGTCAATTTGCCCAGGGCAAGCGGTGGGGGGCGGGATTGACGCGGCGACCGGGCAACGGGCACACCGGCAAGATTGTGGGAGCCATAAGAAAAACCCACGCGGAGGAGATGCGGATGCGGCAGGATCGTTCGCCTGCGACGGGAGCCGAAGCGCGGCCGGCGCGCGGGATGCCGGCAGGGGCGCGCGCATGAGCGTCGAGGCACTCGCCCGGCCGGCGGCGGAGGCGCCGCCGGTGCGCGACCGCATCCTCCAGCTCCGCGACGGACTGAGCCACGGGCTGATCGGCGCTGACAAGCTGGTCGAGCGCCTGCTGATCGGGCTGCTGACCGGCGGCCACCTGCTGATCGAGGGTGCGCCGGGGCTCGCCAAGACCCGCGCGGTCAAGCGCCTGTCGGACGGGCTCGACGGCTCCTTCGCCCGGGTGCAGTGCACGCCCGACCTCATGCCCGCGGACCTCACCGGTACCACGGTCTGGCGCCAGGATGCGGGCACCTTCGAGTTCCTGCCCGGCCCCCTGTTCCACTCGCTGATCCTGGTGGACGAGGTGAACCGCGCCCCGCCCAAGGTGCAGTCAGCCCTGCTGGAGGCGATGGCGGAGGGGCAGATCACGGTCTCCGGCCACACCCACCGCCTGCCCGACCCCTTCATGGTGGTGGCGACGCAGAACCCGATCGAGCACGCGGGCACCTTCCCGCTGCCCGAGGCGCAGCTCGACCGCTTCCTGCTCCACGTCGTCGTCGAGATGCCGGACGAGGCCTCCGAGCGCCGCATCCTCGACCTCGTCGAGGGCGAGCTGAACCACCACGCCGAGGCGATGCCGGTGAAGCTGTCGGTCGCCGAGGTGATCGCCGCCCGCGAGGCCGCGCTCGCCACCTACGTCTCGCCGGCCCTCAAGGACTATCTCGTGCGGCTCGTGGCCGGCACCCGCGGCGACAGCGTCGCGCCGGAGCTGCGCGCGGCGATCGAGCACCCGGCCTCGCCGCGCGGAACGCTGGCGCTGATGGTGGCCGGCAAGGCGCGGGCCTACCTGCACGGCCGCGACCACGTCGTGCCCGAGGATATTTCCGAATTGGCCGCCGACGCCCTCTCTCACCGCATCGGCCTGACCTGGCGCGCGGCGGCCGAAGGGCGCACCACGCGGGGCATCGTCGGCGGGCTGGTCGAGCGGACGCGGGCGCTGTAGCCGCCATGACCGCGAGCGCGGCCCCATCGAGCGACCCGAGCGACCCGTCCGGTGCCCCCGGCATCCATCTCTCCGGCGCCGGGCTGATGAGCCTGCGCCATCTCGCCCGGCGCGGCGTCTCGCCCTCGACCCGCACCATCGCCGGCCTGCCGGGGGGCATCGTCACGCGCAAGCGCGGGCGCGGCTCGGAGCCGGACGACGTGCGGCCCTGGTCCGAGGGCGACGACCGCCGCTTCATCGACCGCAACGCCACCGCCCGCACCGGCGAGCTGCACGTGCGCACCCACCACGACGAGCGCGACCGCGCCGTGGTGCTGCTCGCCGACTTCCGGCCCTCGATGCTGTTCGGCACCCGCCGGGCGCTCCGCTCGGTCGCGGCGGCGGAGGCGTTGGCGCTGCTCGGCTGGCGCATCGTCGGCGACGGCGGGCGCATCGGCCTGATCGCCGCGGGGGCGGGCGAGCCGTCGGTGGTGCGTCCGGCCGGCGGCGAGCGGGCGATGACCGCCGTCACCGGGGCGATGGCCCACGCCCACGCCGCGGCGCTGGCGAACCCGGCGGCGGACGACCCGCCGCTCACCGACACCCTGGCGCTCGCCCGCTCGCTGCTGCCCTCCGGCGGGCACCTCGTCGTCGCGAGCGCCCTCGACGCGCCTGGGCCGGATTTTGAGAGCCTGATCACCGCGCTCGCCGAGCGGCTCTCGATCCGCCTGCTGCTGGTCAGCGACGCCTTCGAGCGGGTGCGCCCGGCCGGCTTCTACCCCTACGCCCTTCCGGACGGACACCGCGGCACCGTCCAGGCCCGCCGCGGGGCGCCGGCCGTGGCGGAGGTCGATCCGCGCCTCGCCCGCCTTCACGCCTGCGGCATTGAGGGCCTGCGCATCGATGTCGAGGCCGGGCCGGAGAGCTACGCCCCGCTGATGGAGCGGCTCGATGCGGTGCTGTGAGACGCGCTTTCCCCTCCCCCCTGTGGGGAGGGGCCAGGGGTGGGGGTGGTTCAGAAGACACCGCTTCGCCTCATCCTGCGCCACCCCCACCTCCAACTCCTCCCCACAAGGGGGAGGAGAGCGGGTGCAGCGATCATGACGCCCCCCGACCTCTCCGCCCTGCGCGGCCTGCACCTCCCCACCGGGGGCAGCGCCGCGGTGCAGCCCGAGATGGTGGCCGCCATCGTCGTCGGCTTCGGCCTCGCGCTGCTCGTCGGCGGGATCCGCCTCCTCCGGGCCCGGCGCGGCGCCTCCCTGCGCCGGGCGGCCCTTCGCGAGCTGGCGCTCGCCGCCCGGCTCGAGCCCGAGGCCCGGCGCGTCGCGCAGGCCCGTCTCCTGCGCCGCGTGGTCCGAACGCTGAAGGGCGAGGAGGCGGCGCGCAGCCGCGGCCCCGCCTGGGCCGCGACGCTCGACGCCACCTTCGGCACCGACTTCTTCCGCAACGGCCCCGGCCGCGTCTTCGCCGACGACCTCTATCGACGGCCGGACGCCGTCGATCCCGCCGCCATCGATGCCGGCCTCGGCCGCATGCTCTCGCAGATCCGGGCCTGACCCCCGATGCCCGCCTGGATCACCGCCCTCGCCTCCGCCTTCGACTTCGCGACGCCGCTCGCCCTGCTGCTCCTGCCCCTGCCGCTGGTCGCCCGGCTGATCCCGCCGGAGCGCGAGGGCGGCAGCGGGGCGCTCCGCGTCCCGCCCTCCCTCGTCCTCGGCGCGGAGCGGACCGAGAGCATCGCCGCCCGCGGCCGGCGGCGGCTCTGGCTCATCGGCACGCTCTGGGTCGCGCTCGTGGTCGCGCTCGCCGGTCCCCGTCTCGTGCTGCCCGCCACCGCACTTCCCGCCTCGGCCCGCGAGATCGTGCTGGCCCTCGATCTCTCGGGCAGCATGGAGCGCAAGGATTTTTCGCTGGACGGCGAGACGGTGAGCCGGCTCGCCGCGGTGAAGCGGGTCGGCGCCGAGTTCATCCGCCGCCGGGCCGGCGACCGCATCGGCCTCGTCGAATTCGCCGATCAGGCCTACGTCGCCGCGGCCCCGACCTTCGACACGGCGGCCGTCGCCCGCACCCTGGAGGAGGCGACGATCGGCCTCGTCGGGCGCTCCACCGGCATCGGCGACGGGCTCGGCCTCGCCCTCAAGCGCCTCGCCCCGGCCCAGGTCGCGGCCGCCGACGGCGGGGGGCCGCCCCCATCCCGCGACAAGGTCGTGGTGCTGCTCTCGGACGGCGCGAACAATGCCGGCCAGACCGCGCCGAAGGACGTGGCGGCTTTGGCCAAAGAGCTCGGCGTGCGCGTCTACACCATCGCGCTCGGCCCGATCGACATGGCCGACAACCCCAACAACGAGCAGGACGTGGTCGATGTCGAGACCCTGCGGGCCATGGCCGAGACGAGCGACGGCCGGGCGTTCCGGGTGAAGACCACCGACGATCTCGAGAGCGTGGCGAACGCCATCGACGAGCTGGAGGGCGGGCGCGCCAAGGCGCCGCCGCTGCCCCTGCGGCGCGACCTCTGGCCCTGGCCGGCGGCCCTCGCCTTTCTCTGCGCCTGCGGGCTCCTGGCGACGCGGCGCAGGACGTGATCGGGCCAATCGCATGATCGAAACGCTCACCCTCCTGCGCCCGCTCTGGTTCCTCGCGCTCCCCGTGGTGGCCGTGCTGGCCCTGCGCGCCGCGTGGCGCTCGGCACCGCTCGGCGACTGGAGCAAGGCGGTCGATCCCCACCTGATGGCGCTCTACGCCCGCCGCGGCGCCCTGCTCGGCGGGCGGCGGCAGGCCAACCTCGCCGCCGCGCTCGCCGCCGGCATCCTGGCCCTGGCGCTCACCGGTCCGGCGGTCGAGCGCCCGGAGGCCGCGACCTTCCGCAACCTCGACGCCACGGTGGTCGTGCTCGACCTCTCCCGCTCGGTCACCGAGGGCGGGCGCTTCAAGGAGGCACGGCAGGCGGCGCAGGCGGTGGCCGAGGCCGCGGGCACCCGCTCGCTGGCGCTGATCGTCTACGCCGGCGACGCCTACACCGCGCTCTCGCCCACCAACGACCGCGACAGCCTCGCCACCACCCTGTTCGCCCTCGACGCCGACACTGTGCCCGACCGGGGCAGCCACCCGGAGCGCGGGCTGGCGCTCGCCCGCCGCACGCTGGCCGAGGCGAACGTCGTCGCCGCCGACGTGGTGCTGATCTCCGACGGCGACGGCATCGGCCAGGCCGCCGAGCGTGAGGCCGCGGCGATCCGCGACCGGGGCTGGCAGCTCCACGCCCTGTTCGTGCCGGCGGGCAAGGCGCTGCCCCCCGGCGCGCCGCGCCCGGACCGGGCCGCCCTCGACCGGCTCGCGGGGGCGGGCGGCGGCCGCGCCGCCGACATCGACGGCCCGCAGGCGGTGCTCGACCGCGTCGGCGCCTCGACCGCGCAGCACCTCGCCGCGGGCGGCTACGGCGTGCTCGCCTTCGCCGATTTCGGCCGATGGCTGCTGCTGCTGGCGCTTCTCCCGGCCCTCCTCCTGTTCCGCCGGAGCGCGTGATGCTGGCGCCCGCCCCCTCCCGCTCCTTCGCGGCGCCCCTGCGGCGCACCCTGCCGGTGGCCTTCCCGCGCAATTGGCGGCGGCTCGCGCGCATCGCCGGCCTCGCGCTCGCGGGACTCGGCATCCTCGGCCTGCTGCTCGTGTCGGAGCCGCGCACGACGCTGGGCCGCTTCCTGATGGCGGTCGGGCTGCCGGGTGCGGCGCTCCACGTGTTCGACGTGCCCGCGTGGCGCGCCGCCGCCCTCTACGAGGCCGGGCGCTACGAGGCGGCGATCCCGCTGTTCCGGGCGCAGGGGAAGCGCGGCGCCTACAATCTCGGCAACGCGCTGGCCCGCTCCGGCGACCTGAAGGGCGCGCTCGATGCCTACGACGAGGCGCTGACCTACAACCCCCGCGACGCCGACGCGCAGGCCAACCGCTCACTGGTGGCCAAGGCGCTGGAGGAGGAGGTCGACCGCGGCAAGGGCGGCGGCATCGCCAACGCCTCGGCGCAGTACGGTGCCCGCTACAACAACACCGCCAACCAGGACCAGAACGACGACATCCGCGCCACCTCCAGCGGCGAGGGGCTGGCCGGCAACAAGGAGGCGAGTTCCTCCGCCTCGCTGCCCGGCACCAGTCCGGTGGCGCGGCGCGGCAAGGCGGAGCAGCAGGCAATCGATTCCGGCAAGGGCCAGGCCCGCGGCTCGGCGAGCGACGCGGCCGGCCGGGGACGCCAGGGGGCCGGCTCGGCCATGGTCGCCGCCGCGCCCGAGCGCGAGGCGCGCCGCGTCACGAAGAGCTTCGAGGCCCACGAGATCCATCCCGACCGGCTCTGGCTCCAGACCCTGCCGGACGAGCCCGGCCGCTACCTGAAGCTGCGCCTCAAGGCCGAGCAGGCCCGGCGCATCGAGGCCGGCACCGCCATCCCGGGAGGCAGCAACCCGTGGTGATTCTTTTGAGTGTTTTGCGGCGCGCCACGAAAAGCCCTCCCCCCTCTGCGGGGGAGGGTGGCCCCTGCGTCAGCAGGGATCGGGAGAGGGGAGCGCCCCCTCCGGACAGGACGCGACGGGCGCCACCTTCCGCACCGTCGCGCTGCCCCTCTCCCGCCAGCTCCGCAGGCACCCTCCCCCGCAGAGGGGGGAGAGACATGCTCGCGGCGCTCCTCATCCTGTTCGCCCTGGCTTCGCCCGCCCACGCGATCGACCCCGGCGACCTCACCCTGACGGTGACGCCGGACCTTCCCGGCGGCGCGCAGCCCTATGCCCGCGAGATGGTGCTGCTGCGCCTGCGCGGAGTCTACCGCACGCAGATCCTGCTGGAGGAGCTGCGCCAGCCGGCGCTGGTCAACTTCTCCTGGACACAGCTCGGCCGCGACCATTGGGGTCGCACGCGGATGCCCGACGGGCAGATGGCGCTGGAATTCGAGCGCACCATCGCGGTCTTCCCCCAGCATACGGGGACCTTCACCATCGACCCGTTCGTCCACCGTCTCACCATCAACGACGGGGGGGAGCGCAAACAGATCGACGTGCGCTCCGAGCCGATCCCCTTCCCCGTGGCGGCCTGGACGGGGGCCACCGGCGGCCCGGACGCGGCGGAGCCGTGGTGGCTTCCGGCGCGGGACGTGTCGATCACCGATTCCTGGGATCCCGACCCGGAGACGCTGAACAAGGGCGACACCGCCCGCCGGATCGTCACCCTCGAGGCGCAGGGCATGCTGGCCGAGGGGCTGCCGCCGCGCCCGGTCATGCGCACCCGCGGCATCATCACCTTCGCCGGGCCGGTGAAGCGCGAGACCCTGATCACGCCCTCCGGCCCGGTGGCGCGGGCGACCTACCAGTGGGACATCAAGAAGGGCGTGTCCGAGGTGATCCCGCTCGACGCGATCAAGATCCCCTGGTTCGACACGCTGACCCGCACCCTGCGCGAGACCGAGATCCCAGCCCGCCAGATCGGCGGCGGCCTCGCCGAGCGGGAGGAGGATCTTAGACCCGCGGCGCCGGCCTCTTGGCCCGCTCTCGCCGCGGCGGCGCTCGCCGCCTTCGGCCTCGGGCTCGCGCTGATCGGCTTCCGCACCGGCCCCGCCCGTCTGCGCCTCGACCGGGGGCAGGCCCGCGCCCTACGCCTGGCCGCGGTCGCGGGCGACGCGGCGGCGTTCCGGGCGGCGCTCGGCCGCGCCGCGCAGGCGCAGCCGGATCTCGCCGCGCTCTGGCGGGAGGAGCCGGATCTGGCGCAGGATCTCGCCGCCCTCGACCGGCAGGTGTTCGGCCAAGCGCCAGCCGGCGCGAGCCCGGTCGATCTCCCCGCCCTCGCCCGGCGGCTCGGCCGGCCCCGGAGGCTCGGCCCCGCGGCGGCGCCGGCGGTGGAACCGCGGCTGGCTCCCCTCGACGGCCCGCTCGCGCGAGCGTGACCGCGCCCGGCTGAACGGCGGCGGCCGCTCCCGGTTTGGTGTCAGGCCGGCCTCGCGAGGAACGGCGGATCCACCACGAGGCCGGACGTGACCGCTGCGAGCCCGATCCCCTACCACCCCTCCGTCGAGCAGCCGCGCACGGACGAGGCCGACATCCACGGGCAGATGCTCGCGACCTTCGCCAAGATCCAGGAGACGACGCTCAAGGATTACGGCCGGGCGGTGCGGGGCGTTCACGCCAAGGCGCACGGCCTGCTCGTCGGTCGACTCGACATCCTCGACGGTCTGCCCCCCGAACTGGCGCAGGGCCTCTGCGAGAAGCCCGGCACCTACGAGGCGCTGCTGCGCTTCTCCACCAATCCCGGCGACATCCTCGACGACAGCGTCTCGACCCCGCGCGGCCTCGCGCTCAAGGTCGTCGGCGTCGAGGGCGAGCGCCTGGAGGGCAGCGAGGGCACGACGCAGGATTTCGTGATGGCCGACGCACCGGCCTTCACGGCACCGGACGACGCGGCCTTCCTCAAGAGCCTGAAGCTCCTGGCCGCCACCACGGACACGCCGCAGGTGTTCAAGAAGGCGTTCTCGGCGGTTCTGCGCGGCGTCGAAACCGTGCTCGAAGGGCTCGGCACCAAGAGCCCGACCGTGATCGCGCTGGGCGGCCACCCGGAGACGCACATTCTGGGCGAGACGTTCTACAGCCAAGTGCCCCTGCGCTGGGGCGCCTACGTCGCGAAGGTCGCGGTCGCGCCGGCCTCCCCCGCCCTGACTGCGCTGACGGGCGCGAGCCTCAACGTCAACAGCCGGCCGGACGGCCTGCGCGAGGCGGTCACCGCCTTCTTCGCCGAGAACGAGGGCGTGTGGGAGCTGCGGGTGCAACTGCGCAACGTCGAGGAGGCGATGCCGGTCGAGGATGCCTCGAAGCCCTGGCCGGAGGCGCTCAGTCCCTACGTCGCGGTGGCCCGCCTCACCGTGCCGCGCCAGGATGCGTGGAGCGAGGAGAAGGTGCGCCGGATCGATGACGGACTCGCCTTCAACCCCTGGCACGCGCTCGCCGCGCATCGTCCGCTCGGCGCGATCATGCGGGCGCGCCGCGCCGCCTACCCCGCCTCCGCCGGTTTCCGTGCCGAGCACAACGGCTGCCCGATCCACGAACCGGGCGCTCTCCCCGCCTCGGGCCCGTGACCGGGCCGGCGAGCGGCCGCCGCGAGCGTCGAGGGCGACGGCTCACGGCATCCGGCGGAGAGGAGACCCGCGCCGAGGGATGATGCGCCGGCCTCCGGCTTGGTCTACGGCCTCGATCCGGACAGGGGCCGGAGACCGGGAGGAAGACGTGTCCGCCAGACAGGCCGGCGAGCCGGGACGAGAGCTCGCCCGCGATCCGCGGCGCCTTGTCGGCATCGCCCTGATGTGCGTCGCGCCGGTGTTCTTCGCCAGCCTCGACGCCACGGGCAAGGTGCTGGCCGGGTCGGGCGTCGATCCGCTCCTCACCACCTTCATGCGCTACGCCGTCAACGTCGCGCTGGTCACCGCCTTCCTCAACCCGGTGACGCGGCCGGGTGTGGCGAAGTCGCGCCGCCTGCCGCTCCAGATCCTGCGCTCGCTGCTGCTGTTCGGCTCCACCGCCTGCAACTTCCTGGCCCTGCGCTCGCTCCAGCTCGCCGAGACGATCTCGATCCAGTTCGCCGCGCCGCTCACCGTCGCGCTGCTCGCCGGGCCGCTTCTCGGGGAATGGTCGTCGCGGATGCGGCTCGCGGCGGTTGCGGCGGGCTTCGTCGGCGTCCTCGTCATCGTGCGCCCGGACGCGCTGGCCGCCGAGCCGGCGATCCTGTTCAGCCTCGGGGCGATGCTCTGCTACGCGGTCTACGTGATCGTGACCCGCAAGCTCGCGGCCTACGATTCGACCGCGACGACGGTGTTCTACACCGGCCTCGGCGGCCTCGCGGTGATGAGCCCGCTCCTCCCCTGCATCTGGACGGCGCCGGCCTCGGGGACGCTCTGGGCACTGCTGATCGCCGTCGGGCTGTTCGGCACGATCGGGCACTGGCTGCTGGTGCTGGCCCACGCGCGGGCGCCGGCGAGCCTGCTCGCCCCCTTCATCTACACGCAGATCCTGTGGTCGGTGCTCCTGGGCTACCTGCTGTTCGGCGACGTGCCGAGCCCCTGGACGATGCTCGGCGCCGGCATCATCGTCGCCTCGGGCCTGGCGCTGCTGGCCGAGGATGCCCTGATGCGCCGCGGAACACGGCGGAGCGGGCCCCGCTCCGCCGGCTAGAGCATCGTGGATCGGGCGCTGCGCCGGCTCAGTGGTGGCGGTGGCGGCGGTGATGGTAGTGGCGGTGCGAGCGCATGCGGGTGCGGTAGGCGCGCCGGCCGGGATCGATGCCGAGCACACCGTTGACGCCGCCCACCGCGCCGCCGACGGCGCCGCCCACGATGCCGCCGATCGGCCCGGCGACGCGGTCGCCCTCGGCCGCGCCGCGGCGCATGCCGCCCGGAACACCCTGGGCCTGGGCCTCACCGGCGATGGGCAGGAGGCAGAGCATCAGACCTGCGGCGGCGATGGCGAGACGTCTCATGGCGGAGATTCCTCATTTGTGATGCAGACTTACCAGTGCCCCGCACGAGCGGACGGCGACCGGATGCCAGCCAACGAAGCGTGGCCCTTTCCGGTTCCGGTGAGTCGGCGCAGCATCCCCAGGATCCGCCGCGAAAGCCGGAGCCATCGACCCGGCCCTGAAGGCCGGCCGGCATCGCTCAGAGCGCAAAGAGAAAGCCGGCTCCCTCGCGGAAGCCGGCTTTCTCGATCCTCGTCGGTCCTGCGCTGAGGGCGACGGTCAGGTCTGCTGTGTGCGGCGGGGGCGGACCTGCCAGCGCTCGAACGCCTCGGTCACCTCCTCGTCGCGGCCCGGCTCCTGCGGGTTGCGGATCGCGGCGCCGAGGGCCTTCGAGAGGCTCTCGATCACGTCGTCGATGCGCGCATCCGGCGCCAGCCGCTCCCCGGACTCGGCCGCGGGCTTCGGGGCTTCCGCCGCCTCGGCCGCGGGCTGGGCCTCCTCCGGCTTGGCGGCCTCGGCCGGCTGCTGCGGCTCGGCCGGCGCGGGCGCCTCGACGGGCTCGGGCGTCGGAGCCTCGGCGGGCGCGGCCTCCTCGGCCCGAGGCTCCTCAGTATGGGGTGCCTCGGGCTTCGGTGCCTCGGACGCGGGCTCCGCTGCCGAGACCGCCGGAAGAGGTTCCTCGGCGGCCTGAGGCTGCTCCTCCGGCTTGGCCTCGGGCGCCGTCGCCGGCTCCGCCACGGCCGCGGCGAGCATGGCCTCCGGGATCGGCGGGTGCCGCGTCGGCTCGGGCGCGCGCGGCGGAACCGCGTTCTCCCGCGGCGGCGTCACCGGCTTCGACGGAGCGAAGGGCGGGCGGTTGGCGCCGAAGCGCGGCTCGATCAGGTCGAGCACCGCGTCCAGGGCGGCATTGCTGAGCGGGATCTCGCCGGGGCTGGGGACGCCGGTGAGCGCGATCGCCTGGCCGTCATAGGCCTTGTCCGTCGTCACCTCGGCGCCGAACCAGACCGGCGGCGCGAAGCCCTGGGCGGCGGCGGCATCGGGGAAGACGAGGCTGACGACATCGAGGCCGGAGGGGCGCACGTAGCGGTCGACCAGCGCCTCGACCGAGCCGCCGAGGGAGACCGTGGTGCGCTCGTAGACCGCCCGGCCCTGGCAGACGTCGAGGAGCGCGTCGCCGTGGGCGCGCGGCACCTCGGTGCGCTCCTCGGCCATGGCACCCTCGGTGCCGGTCATCAGCACGAGGAAGCAGTTGGTGCCCTGCAGGCGCACGAACGAGGTGCGCCCGGCCTGCGGCGCGAAGTAGCCCTCGGTCACGCGGGAGCCGCCCCGCTCCTTCCGCAGGAGGCGGACCAGAGAGGGCGCCACGAGAAACCGGCGAACGACACTCATTCACTTCCCTCCGCGGGTCGGCATGCACCGGTCCGGGACCGGCCCGGACGCTCGGTCTTCGGGGCGCCGATCCGCAGCGGGATCGGCGGCCGCCCGCCGTATCGGATACGGGCGGTCCGCGAAGACCGGGGCGTTAACCTCTTCTTCACACGGACCTTCATGGCGAAGTGTTGAGCCCGAAACAACCACGCGGCAAGCCTGGAGCCGGAAAAGGCGTGGAATTCATGGGGTAACGCCCCTGAATCCCGAGGCTGTCAGCCCTCCGGCTCGAAGCCGAGGGCGACGCCGTTCATGCAGTAGCGCAGCCCCGTCGGGGCCGGCCCGTCCTCGAAGACATGGCCGAGATGGCCCTTGCAGCGGGCGCAATGCACCTCGGTGCGGGTCATCCAGTGGCTGCGGTCGACCTGCGTCTCGACCGCCCCCTCCATCGGCGCGAAGAAGCTCGGCCAGCCGCTGCCCGACTCGTACTTGGTCTCGCTCTCGAACAGCGGCGTGCCGCATCCGGCGCAGACGAACGTGCCGGGGCGTTTCTCGGCGTTGAGGCCGCTCGTTCCGGCCCGTTCGGTGCCGTGCTCGCGCAGGACGCGGTACTGCTCCGGCGTCAGCGTCGCGCGCCACTCGTCTTCGGTGCGAAGTCCGGGATCTGTCCCGATGACGTCGGATCCGGCCATAGTCGCGTTCCTCGGTTCGTCTCTCGTTCGGCAAGATAGTGCCGGGGACCGCTTGTCACGAGTGCGACCCGGTCGCGCAAGAACCGATGATAGGTTGTTCAGGCCTCAGGCTGCCGCGCCCACGGTGTCGGCCATGCGCGCGCCGCGCTGCCCCAGGGGCTTCTGCGGGCTCGTGGTCGAGTCGCGGGCGGTCTGGTGCTCGATCTCGGCGTTGATCTCGCCGCCGAGCAGCACGATGGTGGCCGAGATCCAGATCCAGGTCATGAAGCCGATCACGGCGCCGAGCGAGCCGTAGGTCTCGTTGTAATTGCCGAAATTGGCGACGTACCACGAGAACAGGATCGAGGCGGCGAGCCAGAGCAGGCCGGCCACCACGCTGCCCGCGCCGACCCAGCGCCAGCGCGCCCGCTCCCGGCTCGGGCCGTAGCGGTAGAGCACGGCGAGCCCGCCGAGCAGGACGAGGAGCAAAGCCGGCCAGCGCGCCATGGCGATGAGGCGGGCGCCGTCGCCGAGGCCGAGGAAGTTGAACACCACCGGCAGCACGACGATCGCCGTCAGCGCCAGGATGATGAACAGCAGCGCGCCCGCGGTGAAGGTCAGGGAGCGGACGTTGAGCCAGAAGAAGTTGCGCTTCTCCTCCTCCTCGTAGACGACGTTGAGCGCGTCGAACATCGCCTTCATGGCGGCGTTGGCGCTCCACAGCGACAGCGTCAGGCTGGTGAAGAAGGTGAAGCCCAGCGCGCCGCCGCCCTTGGCGGCGATGCGCTTCACCTGCTCGCCGATGATGTCGATAGCGCTCTCCGGCAGCACGCCGTGCAGCGCGGAGAGGTGTTCGTTGATCGTGTTCACGTCGGCCACGAGCCCGTAGCAGGTGACGAGCGCGGCGATCGCCGGGAACAGCGAGAGCAGGGTGTAGAAGGTGACGCCCGCCGCCACCGAGAGCACCCGGTCCTTGTTGAACTCGAGGTAGACCCGCGTGGCGATGTCCCACCAGCCGGGCGACGGGATCTCGCCGGGATGGTCGGCGGCGCGCCCGCGATCGGCCTGCGTCGCCGCCACCCAGCGGGCGGAGCGGCCCTCGTGGGAATGGGCGCCCCCGTTGGATTCCCTGGCTTCGGGCGGCTCCGGCGGCGCGTCGTCGGGCCGGCGCCGGGGCGCGGCGGCGAGCGCGATCAGCGCCGCGCCCATCATCAGGGTCCAGAGCACGGGGGCCGTGCCCTCCGCGGGCGGACGGGGCGGGGT